>DASQFO010000267.1:0-12235 GCA_035633095.1 Allosphingosinicella sp.
TCGGCCCCGGCGCCGAGGCGCTGGTGCCCGTCCAGGATAAGCTCCTGAGATTCCCGATCGCCGCGTAATCCTCCCCGGGACGGGGAGGATAGGTTCAGGCCGGCCGGAAGGCCAGCGCGGCGCCGTTCATGCAATAGCGAAGGCCGGTGGGCCGGGGCCCGTCGTTGAAGAGGTGGCCGAGATGGCCGCCGCAGCGCGCGCAGACGACTTCGGTGCGGGCCATGAACAGGCTGCCGTCGGCGCGGGTCGCGACGGCGCGCGGCAGCGGGCGGAAGAAGCTCGGCCAGCCGGTGCCGCTCTCGAACTTCGTCTGCGACGCGAACAGCGGCTGACCGCAGCCGGCGCAGTGGAAGGTGCCGCGGCGATGCTCGCGGTCGAGCGGGCTCGATCCCGGCCGCTCGGTCGCCGCCCGGCGCAGCACCGCATATTGGCGCGGGTTGAGGCGCCGGCGCCACTCGGCGTCGGTGAGGCGATAGGGGAAGCGGCCGGGCGCGGCGTCGGCGCCGGCGCCGTAGGTCATGAAAGCGACGCCGGCGATCATGGCCGCTCCGCCGGCCCCTAGAAAGGCGCGTCTGTCGATGGTCATGGCGCGGTCGCTGCGCCCTTCGACATGAACCGCGCGCGAACGAGCCCGCGCACGGCATTGCCGATGAAGAAGCCGCCCGCGAGGTCGGCCTCGACGAGATCGCCCTCCTGGGCTTTCCTGTCCGCGATCAGCCGCGCCCGCAGCACGCCGGGAAGGAGGCCGCGCGACAGCGGCGGCGTGACCAGCCCCGCGCCTTTCTCGACGAACAGGCTGGTGAAGCTGCCTTCGGTGAGGAAACCCTCGGAATCGCGGAACAGCAATTCGAACGCGCCGGATTTGATGCGGGCCTCGTCGTAAAAAGCGCGGTCGCTGGTCTTGTGCCGGAGCCGGAAATCACCGGTCGGAACCGGGCATTGAGCGATCGCGACCTCGACCGGCTCCTCCGGCTCGGGGTCGAGCGGCCGCATCTCGATCGCCATGGCGCCGCTCCTCGAAAGCATCAGCCGAACCTTGCCCGGCGCGGCGCGGAAGGTGGCGGCCTGGAGGTCGTTGCGCGCCTCGTGCCGGTCGAAGGCGAAATCGAGCGCCGCGGCGCTTGCTTTCATGCGCTTGAGGTGGCGGTCGAGGTCGGCGATCCCCTCGCGCGGGTCGAAGCGCATCGTCTCGATGAGGTCGAACCGCCTTTGGGTTTCCACGAACGCCCCTTTCGCCAGACATTCGCGCCATTCGTCCTCCGCGCTGCTGTCCGCCACGATGCCGGAGCCGAGCCCCAGGCGGGCGATCGTCTCGCCCGCGCGCAGGGTCAGCGTCCGGATCGCGACATTGAACGCGGCTTCGCCGTTCGGCGCAAGCCTGCCGATCGCCCCGCAATAGGGCCCGCGGCGGCTCGCCTCGAGCACGCCGATGATCTCCATCGCCCGGATCTTGGGAGCGCCGGTGATCGAACCGCACGGATAGATGGCGCGGATCAGGTCGACCGGGCCGAGGCCGTCCTCGAGCACGGCGGTGACGGTCGAGGTCATCTGGAGGATGGTCGGATAGGTCTCGACCGCGAACAATTCGGGCACCTTCACGCTGCCGGGCTTCGCCACCCGCGACAAATCGTTCCTGAGCAGATCGACGATCATCAGATTCTCGGCGCGCTGCTTGGGGTCCTGCGCGAAGGCGGCGGGATCGGCGTCGCGCGGCGCCGTCCCCTTCATCGGCCGGGTCGTGACCTTGCCGTTCTCGAGGGTGAAGAACAGCTCCGGCGAGAGCGACAGGATCCAGTGGGTGCCGGTGAAGACGATGCCGCCATGGCCGGCGCGCGCCCGGCTCCTGAGCGCCGCGTAGACCGCGAGCGGGCAGCCGGCGGTCCGCACGTCGGCGGCGAAGGTGAGATTGGCCTGGTAGACGTCGCCGGCGACGATGTGCGCCTTCACCGCCGCCAGCGCCGCGCCATGCTCGGCCTGGCTGATGAGCGGCTGCGCCCGGCCGGCCCACGCGCCGGCGGGGTCGGGCAGGAAGGTCTCGGCGTCGACCTCCTCTTCGCTGCCGAACAGCCCGAACCAGAGCAAAGGCGTATCGCCGGGCTCCGGCGTCCAGCGCAGCGGCGCCAGCTTCGCCTCGAGCGCGTGGCCGGCCTCGTAGGCGAAGAACCCCGCCGCGGCGCGGCCGCGCAGCCGGTCCAGGCAGTTCTCGATTTCCTCCGGATCGCGCGTCTCGACGACTTCGCCTGGGCAGGTGAACAGCCGCGCCCGGCCGCCGGGGCGGGCGTCGTCGAGGAGGACGAACGGGCCGCTCAGGCTTGCCATGACGCGCCTTCGGGCCCATTTGCGCGCGTCAGGAGAGACGCCTTGGTTTGCAGCGCTTTCGACCTCTTCAAGATCGGGGTCGGTCCATCGAGCTCGCACACGATGGGACCGATGACGGCCGCGTGCCGGTTTGTCGAGAGGCTGAGGCGCGAAGAGCTGCTCGACAAGGCCGAGCGCGTCGAGGTCGACCTTTACGGCTCGCTCGCCTTGACCGGCAAGGGCCATGCCACCGACCGCGCGATCCTGCTCGGCCTTTCGGGCGAGCGCCCCGACAAGATCGACCCGGACCAGGCCGAGGCGACCGTCGCGCAAATCCGGAAAACGGGGCGTATCAGCCTCGGCGGCGCGCGCGAGATCGACTTCGACGAGGCGCGCGACGTGCATTTCCTGCAGCGCGAGCGACTGCCCCACCACAGCAACGGCATGCGCTTCACCGCCTTCGACGCCGCCGGCCGGACGCTGGCCGGAGCCATCTCCTACTCGGTCGGCGGCGGCGCCGTGGTCGAGGAGGCCGACGTCGCGCGCAACGCGCCGCCCGAAGGCGCCTGGGACGTGCCGCACCGCTACAGCTCGGCCGACCAATTGCTCGCCATCGCCGCCCGCGACGGCGTGACCATCGCCGACATCGCCCGCGCCAACGAGCGCGCCGGCCTTTCCGACGAAGAGATCGACGCCCGTCTCGACACGATCACCGCAGCGATGTCGGCCTGCATCGACCGCGGTATCGCCGCCGACGGAATATTGCCCGGCGGGCTCAACGTGAAGCGGCGCGCGCCCGCGCTCTACCGCCTGCTGACCGAGCGCGCCGAGCGGGCGCTGCAGGATCCGCTGACCGTGATCGACTGGGTCAACCTCTGGGCGCTCGCGGTCAACGAGGAGAATGCCGCCGGCGGCAAGGTCGTCACCGCGCCAACAAACGGAGCGGCGGGCATCGTGCCCGCGGTCCTGCGTTACTATCAGCGCTTCACCCCGCGCGCGACCGACGAGGGGGTGCGCGTCTTTCTGCTCACCGCGGCCGCGATCGGCTCGCTCTTCAAGGAGAATGCCTCGATCTCGGGCGCCGAGGTCGGCTGCCAGGGCGAGGTCGGCGTCGCCTGCTCGATGGCGGCGGGGGGGCTGACGGCGGCGCTCGGCGGGACGCCGGGCCAGGTCGAGAATGCCGCGGAGATCGGCATGGAGCACAATCTCGGCCTTACCTGCGATCCGGTCGGCGGCCTGGTCCAGGTGCCGTGCATCGAACGCAACGCGGTCGGGGCGGTCAAGGCGATCGAGGCCTCGCGCCTCGCTTTGGTCGGCGACGGCTCGCACCGGGTCAGCCTCGACCAGGTGATCGAAACGATGCGCAAGACCGGCCTCGACATGAACGTGCGCTACAAGGAAACCAGCCTCGGCGGCCTCGCCGTCAACGTGGTGGCGTGCTGAGGCGCCGCAACAGCCGCGCCGGCGGCGTGCGCCAAGGGGGCGCCGGCCATCAGCTTTGACCTCCCCCCTCAAGGGCATATCCGGCCGATCGGACAGTCCGGATAAGGTCCGGCCCGCCCGCCGGGTTGAGCGCCTTGCGCAGCCGGCGGATATGGGCGTCGACCGTCCTCGGCTCGATGTCTTCGTCATGGTTCCAGACGGCCGCGAGCAGCCGATCGCGCGAAAGGACGCGGCCCGGATGTTCCATCAGGTGCCGCAGCAGCCGGAACTCGGTGGGGCCGAGCGGGATGCGGACGCCCTCGCGGTGAACCTTGTGCGCGGCGACGTCCATCTCGAGAACGCCGCACACCAGCCGTTCGCCCGCCAGCGCCGGCCGGACCCGGCGCAGCACCGCGCCGACGCGCGCCATCAGTTCGGCCGGGCTGAACGGCTTGGTGACATAATCGTCGGCTCCGGTATCAAGTCCCCGAATCCGGTCGCTTTCCTCGCCGCGGGCGGTGAGCATGATGATCGGCACATTGGCGGTCGCGGCCCGGCGGCGCAGGCGCCGGCAGACCTCGATGCCGGAAATGC
The DNA here is from genome assembly GCA_035633095.1 of Allosphingosinicella sp. GTDB lineage: Bacteria > Pseudomonadota > Alphaproteobacteria > Sphingomonadales > Sphingomonadaceae > Allosphingosinicella. The sequence goes on from DASQFO010000267.1 coordinate 4,315, forward strand.
CTTCGATCATCCAGTCCAGCACGACGAGGTCGGGGGCGCTTTGCTCGGCCAGCAGCAAGGCCTCCTCGCCGTCGCCCGTGCGCCGCACCTCGAAATCCTCGCGCTCGAAATGCCAGATCAGCAATTCCGCCAGAGTCTTGTCGTCCTCGACAAGGAGCAGGCGCTTTCTGGTCATCCCGGCATCACCCTTTCCCAGACCCCGTTCCTCCTTGGCTGTGGCTCCGCCGGCCGCGCGATGCAAACTATCCGACCGCCTCGGGCCCGAAGGAGAGGATCAGCGCCTTCAAGTCGGGCTCGTGCACCGCGATCGCCGCGTCGCCAAGCGCAAACCAGCGGATCGTGCGCTGACCGCGTTCGGGCCAGTCGAGATGCTGGTGAGTGACCCGCAACGCATAGACCGTGACCAGCGCCGCGACGGTTTCGCCCGAGCGGCGGCGCTTGGAATAGGCAAAGCGGCCGAGCGGCGCCTCCGAGACGATCCCCTCAATCCCCGCTTCCTCATAGGCTTCGCGCGCGGCGGTCCGGTGTCCCGGCAGGCCCGGGATCGGGTTGCCCTTCGGCGTGACCCACCGGCCCGTATCGCGCGAGGTGATCAGGAGGATTTCCATCCCGCCCGTCGCCTCGATCCGATAGGGAAGCACCCCATATTGCGTGATCAAGCCTTCGCTCCCGCGTCCATCATCACCAATTGACGCATTGAACGCGCAAAGGGAAATATTGTCGCCCGCAAGGTTCAGCCGAGCCTCAGCGCGCGCCATCCCGTCTCGCCGACGATCGCCGCGCCGTCGATGACCCCGCGATAGAGGCGAGGGCCCGAGGCGGCGTCGACGGTGAAGGCGAGGCTGGTCCCGCGCAGGACCGCGCCCCGCAGGTCCATCACCCGCCCGCCGCCGGTCAGCGTCCCGCTCACCTCCTGGTAGCGCTGCTCGATCTCCAGCGCGAAGGCCGAGCCGTCGCCTTCGGTCAACGCCCAGCTCCCGCCCGCCACCGCCGGCACGATCCAAAGATAGATGCGGCGGCCGTCGTGCGTCTCCTCGGCCTCGGGCCGCCAATCGCCCATGTCGAAGGCGTGGCTGACGATGCGGCTGCCGGGCCGGAGCTCGGTCAAGAGGCGCGGGCGCAGCGCCAGGTTGAGGCGGGGAAGAAGATAGAGCGCGACCACATCGGCATCGTAGATAGGCGTGCGGAACAGGTCCTGGCGGCGGAAACGGACGCGGGCCTCGACGCCGGCGATCCGCGCCGCCGCCGCGGCTTCGGCGATGCGCAGCGGATCGAGGTCGACGCCGAGCGCACGCGCGCCCCTCTGCGCCGCCGCGACCGCGATCCGGCCGTCGCCGCAGCCAAGGTCGATCAGATAATCGGACGGCCCGATTTGGGCGAGGTCGAGCATGCGCTGCACCAGGCTGTGCGGCGTCGGCACGAACGGCACTTCGAGCTCGGGAGCCGCGAATCCGGCGAGCGCCGGCAGCGCGGCGGCGGCGAGGATTTCCCGGCGGGTGAGCTCCATGGACCGACCATAGCTTGCATCGCCGCGCCGCCAAGGCCATTTGGCCGCCATGACCGACATGCCGCTCAGAGCCGCGATTATCCCGGTGACGCCGCTGCAGCAGAATTGCTGCCTTATCTGGTGCACCAGGACGATGCGCGGCACCTTCACCGATCCGGGCGGCGATCTCGACCGGCTCAAGGCGGCCGCGGCGCAGCACGGCGTGACGATCGAGAAGATCCTGTTGACCCACGGCCATATCGACCATTGCGGATCGGCGAAGATCCTCGCCGACGAGCTCGGGGTGAAGATCGAGGGCCCGCACGAGGACGACCGTTTCTGGATCTCGCGGCTCGAGGATGACGGGCGCGCCTACGGCATCACCGGCAAATGCTTCGAATCGGACCGCTGGCTGGTCAACGGCGACACCGCGACGGTGGGAGACTTGACGTTCGACGTCTACCACTGCCCCGGCCACACGCCGGGCCATGTCGTCTTCCACCATCCCCCCTCCAAGCTCGCCATCGTCGGCGACGTCCTGTTCCAGGGCTCGATCGGCCGCACCGATTTCCCGATGGGTAACCACCAGGACCTGATCGACGCGATCACCGGCCGGCTCTGGCCCTTGGGCGACGACACCGCCTTCGTCCCCGGCCACGGCCCGATGAGCACTTTCGGCCAGGAACGCCGCACCAATCCCTTCGTCGCCGACCGGGTGTTGGCGCGCGCCTAGCGCCGCCGCGGCAGGCGGCGCAGCCAGTCCGCCGCCGCCACCATCACCGCGTCGCGGTGGGAGCCGCCGGCATCGGCCATGAAATGGTCGTAGCCTTCATATTCCCGGTAGGTGAAATTGGCCTTGCCGGCGGCGCGGACGAGGTCGCGCGCGGCCCGGGCGCTGGCGATCGGCGCCGATTCGTCGCTTGTGCCGTGGATCATCAGCACCGGCGCGGGCGTGAGGATCAGGCTGCGCGCCGGCACCAGATCGACGGCGTCGGCCCACCAGCGATAGCCGGCGCCCGACCAGCGGCGGTCCGCGGCCGGATTGGCGCGCGCCTCGGCGAAGACGCGGAGCGCCTCGGCGTTCATCTCCGGCGGGATCGCGGACCGGATCATCTCGCCGAGCGGCAGGCCGATCCCCGACGAATAGACGATCACCGCTTTGGTTTCCGGCACCAGCGGCGCCAGCATCGCCGCCACCGCTCCGCCCTCGGAGCCGCCGAACAGGACAAGCTCGCCGTTCCACCAGCGCTCCCGCCGGAGCTGCGCCACGACCTGGAGCGCATCCAGCACCCGCTGGGTGAGGGTGTTGCCGCGCCAGTATTCGGAGGTGCAATGCTCGTCGCTGTCGCGCGTGACGCCGTATTTCTCGATGGTGAGCACAGCGTGCCGCGGCGCCAGCAGCGGCGCCATCGCCCGAATATTCCGGTTGCGCGCGACTTGGTCGCAGCCCGATCCCTGCAGCATGAGCAGCACCGGCCCGCGCGCGCGCTGGCGATCGACATGGTAGGCGATCCGGCTGCCGTCCGGGCGCTCGAGCGTGAAGGTCGCGGCCGGCGCCGCCGCGGCCAGCGACAGCAGCAGCCAGAAGATGCCGAGCCGGACCAGCACCATGCTAGATGCGGCGCGGCGGCGCCTCGGCGGTGCGGCCCGAGTCGATGATGATCCCGCGCGGCGCCGGGGCGGGCGTGCGGTAGGCGAAGCTCAGCGCCCAGATCGCGAGGCCGAGGATGACCGCCGTGCTCACGATCATGCCGATGACGCGCAGGCGGAGCCGCGAGGGCCCGTCCATCCCGAAGGCGTGGGCGATGCGGGCGAGGATGAAAGCGATGCCGGCCGCCCACAGGATGCGCCGGTCGCCGCCGGCGAGCTCGACCAGCCCGACCAGGATCAGGAAGATCGGCATGTTCTCGGCATAATTGGCATGGGCTCGAATCCGCCTCAGCAGCGTTTCGTTGCCGCCATCGCCAAGCCCGATCTTGAGCGGCCGCCTGAGGCGGCTCACCCGGGCGGCGAGCCAGATGAGCAGGATCGCCGCGGCGCCGGCGAGCGTGAGCGTGATCGGCAGGATCATCGGATTTCCCCTCGTTTTGCCGAGAGTCGCACGGCGAGCCGGCGCTTGCAACCGCGAGCGGAATCGCTATAGGCGGCTCCCTTCATGCGAGAGCGTCAGGCCGCGAGGCCAGCGGCCCGGCCGGCCGTTGACCCTCCACCCCGCGCTCGCTTGCATCAATTTGAACTGGAACAGGTGCCACCATGGCGGTCCCCAAAAGAAAAACCTCGCCCTCCAAGCGCAACATGCGCCGCAGCCACGATGCGCTGAAGCCCACGAGCTATCAGGAATGCCCCAATTGCGGCGAGCTTCGCCTGCCCCACAATCTGTGCCCGAGCTGCGGGCATTATAAGGGGCGTGAAATCCTCAAGTCCGAAGCGTAAGACAAAACCGGTTCGAAGGACTGGGAGAAGGCTTCGGTGGGCAGCGGGCCACGGATCGCAATCGACGCGATGGGTGGCGACACCGGCCCCGAGGTCATTGTCGCCGGCGCCGCCCGCGCCTGGCGCCGCCGCGACGACCTGAGCTTCATCCTGTTCGGCGACGAGCGCGAAATCCGCGCCGAGCTCGCCAAGCATCGCGGTTTTCCCGAAGCCACCGAGGTCGTCCATTGCGACGACGTCATCACCGGCGACGAAAAGCCCAGCCAGGCGATCCGCCGCGCCAAGACCAGCTCGATGGGCCGCGCCATCGCCGCGGTGAAGGAAGGCGACGCCCAGGCCGCGGTTTCGGGCGGCAATACCGGCGCGCTGATGGCGATGTCGAAACTGGCGCTCAGGACCATGCCCGGCATCGACCGGCCCGCGCTCGCCGCCCTGCTGCCGACGCTTGGCGAGAACGATGTGGTCATGCTCGATCTCGGCGCCAATACCGAGTGCAGCACCAACAACCTCGTCCAGTTCGCGGTGATGGGCGCCGCTTACGCGCGCGTCGTGCTCGAGCTCGAGCGGCCGCGCGTGCAGCTCCTGAACATCGGCACCGAGGAGATGAAGGGGACCGACGAGCTCAAGGAAGCCGCCGCCATATTGCGCGGATCGGAGCATCTCCACATGCTGTTCGACGGCTTCATCGAGGGCGACAAATTGTCGCGCGGCGACGTCGACGTGATCGTGACCGACGGCTTCTCCGGCAATATCGCTCTCAAGTCGCTCGAGGGGACCGCGCGCTTCGTCACCGACCTCCTGAAGCGCGCCTTCACCAGCTCGACGCGCTCGAAGATCGGATTTCTCATCTCGCGGCCCGCGACGGAGCTGCTCCGTCACCATCTCGACCCCAACACCCACAACGGCGCCGTCTTCCTCGGGCTCAACGGTTTGGTCGTGAAGAGCCATGGCGGCGCGACCGAGACCGGCGTCGCCAACGCGATCCGGGTCGCGGCGCGGATGGTGCGCGAGGATTTGACCCGTAAGATCGTCGAGGATCTCGCCAATGTCGCCGGTGAGGGCGGCGAGATGGCGGCCGCGAAATGACCCGCCGCGCGGTCATCGCCGGCACCGGCGCCGCGCTGCCGCCGCGCCGCGTCACCAATACCGAGCTGGCGGAGCGCATCGACACCACGCACGAATGGATCGTCGAGCGGACCGGGATCGAGGCGCGGCACATCGCGGCCGACGGCGAGACCACGGCGACGCTCGCCACCGAGGCGGCGAGGAAGGCGCTCGACGCGGCCGGCGTCGCGCCAAACGAGATCGGCCTCATCGTCCTCGCCACCTCGACCCCCGACCAGACCTTTCCGGCAAGCGCGGTCCGGGTCCAGGCCGCTTTGGGCATCGACGACTGCATCGCCTTCGACGTCCAGGCGGTGTGCACCGGCTTCCTCTACGCCCTCTCGATCGCCGACAACATGATGAAGGGCGGCATGGCCGACCACGCCTTGGTGATCGGATCGGAGACATTCAGCCGCATCCTCGACTGGGAGGACCGCGCGACCTGCGTCCTGTTCGGCGACGGCGCCGGCGCGATCGTGCTCAGCGCCCAGGAGACCGAAGCGACCGGCGAAGACAGGGGTATCCTCGCCACCCGCCTCCACGCCGACGGGCGGCATAACGACCTTCTCTATGTCGACGGCGGGGTCTCGACCACCGGCACCGTCGGCAAGCTCCGCATGAAGGGCAAGGAGGTCTTCCGTCACGCCGTCACCAACCTCGCCAACGTCCTGGGCGAGACGCTCGCCGCCGCCGGCCACAGCGCGGCCGAAATCGATTGGGTGGTGCCGCACCAGGCCAACAAGCGCATCCTCGACGCGACCGCGAAGAAGCTCCACCTCGATCCGGCCAAGGTCATCGTCACGGTCGACCAGCATGCCAACACGTCGGCCGCCTCGGTGCCGCTCGCGCTCGACGTCGCCGTGCGCGACGGCCGGATCAGGCGCGGCGACCTCCTCGTCCTCGAGGCGATGGGGGGCGGCTTCACCTGGGGCGCGGCCGTGGTCCGTTTCTGATCTTGGTCCCGTTCCGCCGCAAATACTTTTCCAAACCGTAACAAACGCTTCAGAGTCCGATTGCGCTTGCGCTAAAGCGCGATTAAGGTTCCATATTCTCTTAATGAGAAGGGGGGGGCCCATGGCCGACGCAGGCACTGCCCGGAAACCGTCCGTGGGGACGCTGACCCGGGCCGATCTCGCCGATATCGTGCATCGCGAGATCGGGCTTTCGCGCGCCGAATCGGCGGGTATCGTCGAAGGCGTGCTGCACCATATGTGCGGAGCGCTCGCCGCCGGGCAGAACGTCAAGATCTCGGGCTTCGGCAGCTTCATCCTGCGCGACAAGGGCGAGCGGGTCGGCCGCAACCCGAAGACCGGCGTCGAGGTGCCGATCGCGCCGAGGCGCGTGCTCACGTTCCGCGCGAGTCAGATCATGCGCGAGCGGATCGCCCGCAGCGACTGATACGGGCCCCGATATGGCCGAACCGATCCGCAAGAGCGACCTCGCCTTCCGCACGATCGGCGAGCTTGCGGGCGAGCTTGGCGTTCCCCAGCACATCCTGCGTTATTGGGAGACGCGCTTCGCGCAGCTTAGGCCGCTGCAGCGCGCCGGCAACCGCCGCTACTACCGGCCCGACGACGTTGCCCTGGCCCGCCGCATCCATCGCCTGCTCAACCAGGACGGCTACACGATCCGCGGCGTCCAGCAATTGCTTGGCAAGGGCGACTCCGCGGAAGCCGAGCCGGCGGCCGCAGCGACCGCTCCGACGCCCGCCAACCAGCACGACGCCTTTCCCGCGCAGGAGCTGCGTATGCTGCGTCAGACCCTGGCCGACGCGCTCGCGGAGAGCTGAGCTTGGCTTTCAGTCGCGCCCGGGGCCGAGCGCCGGATCGAGGTCGCGCGGCCGTATGAAGCGCTCGAGCGCGCCCGCCCCTTCCTCCACATCGCGCCAGCCGGGCACGTCGAAGCGGATCTCGGCCAGCGCGCCGGTCGGATATTTGGTCGCCACCTGCTCGCGCAACGCGCCGCCGCCGGCGAGCAGCAGAGCGAGCTGCTCCATCCCCGGATTGTGGCCGACGATCAGCAGCCGCTCATGCGAATCGTCCGCCGCGCGGACGATCCCGAGCAGGGTGCGGGCCGGGGCGAGATAAATGCGCTGGTCGTAGTCGGGCGCGATCGGGCAGCCGACTTCGCGCAGGCCGGCGATCGTCCCGACCACCCGCGCCGCCGGCGAGGCGAGCACGCTATCGAAGACGATGCCGAGTCGCCGCAGCTCTCGCCCCATCGCCCGCGCCGCCTTCTCGCCGCGCGGGTTGAGCGGGCGGTCGAAGTCGCGCTGGGAGGGAACTCCCCAGCTCGATTTAGCGTGCCGGAGCAGGGTCAGCGTTTTCATGCATGTGGCTGATAGTGGATGACAGGCGCAGACGCACGCGCGCGATGGCCTCGGCGAGGTCGACGCGCGAGACGCGCGCGCCCGGCGGGAAGGCGTCGAGCAGCCGCGAGGGAGTCGCGGCGGAGAGCAGCACGAACATGCCCTTGTCCTGCTGCCGCCGGATCAGCCGGCCGAAAGCCTGGGCCAGGCGGGCGCGGACGACGCGGTCGTCGTAGAGAGTGCCGCCGCCCGCCGCGCGCCGGGCGGCGTGGAGCACCGTCGGCCGCGGCCAGGGCACGCCCTCCATCACCACCAGCCGCAGCGAATGGCCGGGCACGTCGACGCCGTCCCTGAGCGCGTCGGTGCCGAGCAGGCTGGCATGGGGATCGTCGCGGAAGATGTCGACCAATGTCCCGGTGTCGATCGGGTCGACATGCTGGGCGTAGAGCGGGAGTCCCGCGCGAGCGAGCCGGTCGGCGATGCGGGCGTGAACGGCGCGCAGGCGCTGGATCGCGGTGAACAGGCCCAGAGTCCCGCCCTCGGCGGCCTCGATCAGCCGCGCATAGGCGCCGGCCAAAGCGGCGAGATCG
>DASQFO010000268.1:0-3411 GCA_035633095.1 Allosphingosinicella sp.
CCGCCGACGACGGTGCCGACCGCGGTCAGGATGAGCGTCGCCATTCAATCCTCCCTCATCCTCCAGATGCTCAGGACCGGCCAGGGCGGTGGGCCCGGCCGCTCGACCACCCGCCCGAGCCCGGCATCGCCATGAATCAACCCATCCCCTGAACAGATTCCCAAATGGAGCTGTCCTGGCCCCGCGTTCATTGCGAGCACGTCCCCGGCCTGTGCCGAATCGACCGGCCGAAACCCAGCCGCCTCGAGGCCGGCCGCCAACCGCGCCGGTGACGAGCCGCGCATCCGATAGTCGCGCGGCACGGCCGTGGCACCGACAGCCGCCGCGGCCAGGCCGATGCAGTCCAGCCCGCGCTCGCGCGAGCGGCCCTGCGGCCGGAAGCGAACGCCGATCAATGCGCGCGCCCGCGCGACGATGGCGTCACCGCTGGGGGACATTTCAAGCCCCGGGGTAGCGGGTCAAGAGGTCGATGCCGGGCAGATGGGGCTCGCCCCGGAAGTTCACCGCGTTGCCGAACCGGCCCGAGCAGGTCGCCAGCATCTTGCCGCAGCCTTCGCGAATTTCGACGAGATCGCCCACCGCCGGCGCGAAGGGAGGCGGCTCGGCCAAAGTCAGGCGGCCGTCGTCGGAGCCGAGCACCAGGGTCTCGAGCCCGCTATTGGCGCCGCCGATCCAGCGCAGCCGGCCGCCCGCATAAGCGCCGCCCGCCTCGGCTTCTTCGACGTCCACCAGATCCTCGTCGACGACGGCCGCGACGCGGGTCAGGACGGTGCGCCCGGCCATGTCGACCCGGCACCTCTTGTCGCCAAGGCTGGCCCGGCATTCGGGCGAGGTCTGCTCGACCACCGGCGCGTCCAACAGCGCTGCGGGTCCGCGCAACTCGGCCTCGAACGCGTCGCCTTTGATCGAGACTTCGCCCAGTTCGCCACGCGCGACCGCGAAGCTCTCACCGCCCGGCGATTCCCAATCCACCATGAAGACGAAGGCCGCCGCGCCGTCCCACCGCCCCGCGCCGAGATCGGCGGCGCTGATGGCCGCGCTCGTCAGCGCGCCCTCGACGTCGAGCGACTCCGCGTCGAACCCGTCGGTCAGGCTGATCGCCGAGGGCAGCATCCCGGGCGCCGCGCGATAGACAAGGCCGCCTATCGCGAGGTCGCGGTCGTGGGTGGTGAAGCCCAGGGTCACCCCGTCGCGCCGCTCCAGCCGCCAGCACAAGGCGATGGTGGCGACTTCGGGCAAGAGAAGATCGGCCATCGCCGCCTCACTCCCTGACTTCGATCATCGGTACCGACGGCATCTCGCCCGCGGCGAAGGTCGCGCGGTTGAGCGCGAGCCGGTCCTCGGCGAAGCGCACCGGCACGTCGAAGCGGAAGCCCGCGCTGACCGCATCCCCTTCCTCCGGCGCCGCATCGAGCTCGACCACGCCTTTTTCTCCGAGCGTCCAGCCGCTCATTCGCTCGACACCGCCCACCGACACCCGCACCGTCCCGATCACGGGACGGGTAATGCGGCGGACCTGGGCGCCATAGCATTTGACCAGCGGGAACTCCGTCCTCACGCCGTCACCCATGCCAAGCGCCTGGTCCGCCGCCCCCGGCTCGCCGATCATCCCATTCGAGCTGTTGTCGAACGGGTCTTCGAGCCGAAAGCCGACCGCCGCCCCGCGCCGCGCCCGGAAGAAGCCGAGCAGATCGTGCAGGTCTTCCTCGCTCCGCAACCCGGGACCGGCGTCGAAAGTCAGCCGCGCCTCCGCCCACTCGCTGTTGCGCTGCTCGGCCCCGCCAGCGGTGGTCACGATCGCGGTCGAGAAGGCCGGCTCGGCGCTGACCTCGCGGCCCAAGCCGATCGGAAAGCGCACATCCTCGAAGGCAAGCATTTGATCTTCTCCCTCGCCGAAATGGACGAAGCCGTCGCGCAACACCTGCGGCAGCGCCCACACGAAGACCTCGCCTGTCCCGCGCCGCGCCGCGGCATCGGCCGCCGCCGCGATCCGTGTCCACAAATTGCCGTCCTCCGCCTGGAGCACGAAGCCCGCGTAATAATGCTGCGCCCCAATCGGATAGCCGAGCCGGGCCGCCAGCTCGGCGGCGCCGCGCCCCGAGGCGCCCGTGCGGCCCTCGATCACCCAGTCATAGTCTTCCAGCTGCAGGCGATCGAACGCCGGCGCCTCCCAGCCGAGCGGCGCGTTCGCCCGCTTCACTTCGGCCGCGCCGAGCACGCTCGGCAAGTAAAGGAGCAGCAGGCATTCCGCGCCCGGAGCCTCGTCGCGGACCGCCGCGCACAAGGCATCGGTCGAAGCGGCCAGCGCCGCGCCCGCATCGTCGAGCGTCGCCCGCTGCGCCGCGTCAAGCGCCGCTTCCACATCGGGGATGGAAACCGGGTCGAACGCAGCCACCGCTTCGTCGTCGTAAAGGCAGATCCGCTTGTCCGGCATCACCCACCACCAGGGCTCCCCGATCTGGAACCGGACCGGCTGCCCCGCCGCGAGCGCGAGCGCCGCGAACGCCCGCGCCACCCCTTGCAAATAATTCATCGCCTCGGCGTTCGCGGGCGAGAGCAAGGCCGAGGGCGGCTCCCACCCGGTCAGCGCCGGATCGCCATTTTCAGCCCGCTGCTTCCAATCCTCCGGGCAATGCTGGTCGAGTAATTCGTAGCTCAGCGACAGGATCACCCCGAACCCGACCGCCTTCGCCCGTGCCAGGAAATCGGCATGCCAGGCCGCGCAAGGTCCGTTGAGCGCCCCGGCGACGAGCCCATCCTCGAGCTCGAAATAATGGCTCATCCCGACATAATGGCCGATCAGGGTACGATAGCCGAGCTGCACGATGTTGCGCAGCATCCGCGCCGGCGTCAGGTGATAGAGGTCGTCATAGCCGGTCGCGATCCTGAGCTTGTGCTCGGGCACCAGGACGTCGCCGATCGCCAGAACCGAGCCCGATCCGTCGCACCTAATCCCGGTCATTTCCGCCCAGCCTGCGGCCGGCGCGGCGAGCGGCACGTCGGTTCCGTCATAATCGGGTGCGACAAGCGACACGAACATGCGGTCGAGGTCGCCCGCCCAGACCGGATCGTCCCCCTCCCAGCCCCCCGCGACCGCGCCGAAATCGAACGCGATCTCCGCATCCTCGGGCGTGCCCACCGCATAATTCCAAAGTCGCACATACCAGCTGCGCGGCTCGCCGCCGGCGTTGCGGCCCTCGATGGTCAGCGTGGGTCCGTGCGCTGCGTCCAGCGCCTTCAGCCCGCCCGAGCGCCAGCGAAAGCCGAGTTGGCAACGGCGGAAATCGCGCGCCGTCTCGTAAGCCAGCAGGGGATGATCGCGCCGGTCCTCGGCCTCCCAAATCAGCCCGGCCAAATCGTCCCTGTTGTAGAACAAAGCCTCGGCGCGCAGCGCGTTCGGCCCGGTCGTGA
>DASQFO010000269.1:0-1737 GCA_035633095.1 Allosphingosinicella sp.
GCTCGTCGAACACCGCGACATCGGTCGAATTGGGAATCAGGCCGTAGAGATCGGTCGACAGCGAATTCGCCACCGGCCGCGCCGCCGCCGCGCGGTAGAGGGCGATGGCGGTTCCGTTCGGCCGGCTGGTCTCGAACATGATAGCCGGCCCGGTGACGCCGCGCGATTCGAGGTTGACCGCTATCTCGACCCGCGACGCGGCAGGATCGCGCTCGAGGAAGGCGCGGGCGCCGAGCAGGCCCATTTCCTCGCCTTCGTTGAACAGGAAAGTGACGGGGCGCCGGAGCGTCCGCCCGCGCAGCAGCGCCGCGATCTCGAGCATCGTGGCCACGCCGATCCCGTCGTCGGCCGCGCCCGGCCCGGCGAAAGTGCTGTCATAATGCGAGACCAGCAGAAGGTGCCGCCCTTGGGACGGGCCGATCGTGGCGACGAGGTTGCGCACCCGCGCGCAGCTGACGTTGCGGTTGCGGGCGAAACTGTTGCAGGCGAAATCGTCCATCTGGCGCGGCTCGAGGCCGACCGCGCGCATTTCCGCGGCGAGCCGCGCCCGCGCCGCGTCGCCGGCATCGCTGTCGGTCGGATGCGGTCGCTCATCGCCGAGGATGCGTTCGAGCCGGGCGGCCGCGCGGTTGGTGTCGAAACCGGCCGCGGACGGTGCGGGCAGGGTGACCAGCGCGCCCTTCAGCGCCAGCGCGCCGAGCAGCGCCAGGGCGACCATCAGCAACAGACCCGCCCGCCTCATGCCCGCCCCTCCTTGCGTCGCCTCGCGCGCATTCCATATCGATTTCACAGCCCGCATGCGATAGCAGGCGCGGCTTCAGGCGGAGTGAGCATGATGGGCTATCGGGTGGTTGTCGTCGGCGCGACCGGCAATGTCGGGCGGGAGATGCTCAACATCCTCGCCGAGCGCCAATTCCCGGCCGACGAGATCGCCGCGGTCGCATCCGGGCGCTCGAGCGGCATGGCCATCGACTATGGCGATTCGGGCAAGGAGCTCAAGGTCCGCAACATCGAGCATTTCGATTTTTCGGGTTGGGACATGGCCTTGTTCGCGGCGGGCTCGGCGGTGTCGAAGCAATATGCGCCGATCGCCGCGGCGGCGGGCTGCACCGTGATCGACAATTCGTCCTTCTACCGGATGGACCCGGACGTGCCTTTGATCGTGCCCGAGGTGAACCCGCAGGCGATCGACGGCTACAAGCGCAGGAACATCATCGCCAATCCCAATTGCTCCACCGCGCAGCTGGTGGTCGCGCTGAAGCCGCTCCACGACGCCGCGACGATAAAGCGCGTCGTCGTTGCCACCTACCAATCGGTGTCGGGCGCGGGCAAAGCGGGGATGGACGAGCTTTTCGAGCAGAGCCGCAACATCTTCGTCGGCGATTCGGCCGAGGCGAAGACCTTCACCAAGCAGATCGCCTTCAACGTGATCCCGCACGCCGGCGAGTTCCTCGACGACGGCTCGACCAGCGAGGAATGGAAATTGGTGGTCGAGACCAAGAAGATCCTCGACCCCAGGATCAAGGTCCACGCGACCTGCGTCCGCGTCCCCGTCTTCGTCGGCCATTCGGAAGCGATCAACATCGAGTTCGAGAGGGAGATTTCGGCGGCCGACGCGCAGGCGATCCTGCGCGAGGCGCCCGGCATCATGCTGGTCGATAAGCGGGAGGACGGCGGCTATGTCACCCCGATCGAATGCGTCGGCGAATATGCCACTTATGTCAGCCGCGTCCGCGA
>DASQFO010000270.1:0-2000 GCA_035633095.1 Allosphingosinicella sp.
AGCTGCGGCCGAGGAGGCGACCCCCGCCGACGAAGCGTCGAACGAAGGCGGTGACGGAGCCGCTCCCGAAGAGGGTGCGGAAAAGGCCGGGAAGGCCGACTGAGCCTTGGGCTCCAGGTCTATGGATGGGCCCCAGGTCACCCTCGCCGCCGTCGCCGGCGCGCACGGCATCGGCGGTGAGGTGCGCCTGAAATTGTTCGCAGCTGGCATCGACAGCCTGAAGCGGCACAAGCGGGTGTTCGCGGGGACACGCATGCTCACGCTGACCTCGGTCAAGCCGGGAAGCGCGGGGGCGATCGCGCGCTTCGCCGAGATCGCCGACCGCGGCGGTGCCGAGGCGCTGCGCGGGACCTTGCTGACCGTTCCCCGCTCGGCGCTGCCGCCGCTCGCCCAAGGCGAATATTATCACGCCGACTTGATCGGCCTGCCTTGTCAGAGCGCGGCAGGTGAAGCGCTGGGGATAGTGGTCGCGGTCGAAAATTTCGGCGCCGGCGACGTGCTCGAGAGCGAGAGGCCCGACGGCAGGCGCGCGATGATTCCGCTCCGCGCCGGCATCGCCGACCTCGGAGAAAGCAGGGTCGTCGCCGACCCCGCCTTCCTGGCCTAGCGCTTCAACGGTCGCGCTTTGGCCAGGTCGTTCCTGATCGTCGTCGCCGCGACGCCGCCCTCGCCCATGGCGTGGCTGATCTGGTCGAGGCCGAGCACGACGTCGCCGGCCGCATAGGCGCCGGGGACGCTGGTCCGCTGGTGGGAGTCGACGACGATGCAGCCGGTCTCGTCGCTGAGCGCGACCCCGATCCGGCCGGCGAGCTCGCTATGCACGTCCGAGCCCAGAGCGGGATAGACGCTGTCGAAGGTGTGATGGCCGTGCGCCGTCTCGACCACGATCGACCGGTCCAGCGCCGCGACCGCGTGGCAGGGGCCGTCGACCGCCTTGATGCCATAGTCGCGGAGCTTCGCCTGGTCCTCCGCCGCGATATCATGCGCGCGGTCGGGCGCGATCAGGGTGATGTCGGCGGTGTAGCCCCGCAGGAACACCGCCTCGGCGACGCCGTGCGCGCCGCTGCCGATGACGCCGACCTTTTTGTCGGTCACCTCATAAGCGTCGCAGATCGGGCAATAGCGGATCAGGCCGCGCGCCAGCGCCTCGTCGTGCAAATCCTCGTCCATCGGCGGGCGGCGGTTGGCGACCCCGGTCGCGAGCAGCACGGTGCGCGCGATGGCCGACCCCGATCCCCATTCGACTCTGAAGCCCCCGCCAAGATTCGCTGGCACGCGGTCGATCCGCGTCACCCGCCCGTCCTCGATCGCGGCGCCGAATTTCTGCGCCTGCGCCGTCATCCGCGCGATCAGCTCGGGGCCCGAAACGCCCTCGGGAAAGCCGGCATGGTTGCGCGTGCAGGGGATCAGGGACGCGCGGCTTTTCCCCGCGTCCACCACGCGCAGCTTGAGGTGGAATCGCGCGAGATAAATCGCCGCGGTCAGCCCGGCCGGGCCGCCGCCGACGATCAGGCAATCGAGGTCGGGCTCGCTCATTTCGCATCTACCCCCCGGCGCAGCGCTTGGTTCCTTGCCGCCGCCCCTCTAGAAGCGAAGGCATGGTGAAGGCGATGGATCTCGGCGGCTTGGCCCGGCGCAACTGGTTCCTGGCCGTGCTCGCGCTGCTGCTTGCCATCGAGTTCGCCTTCGCCCGCTCGACCGATTGGTCGCGCGACGGCCTCGCCGAAGCGGTGATCCTGTTCGACATGTGTCTGTTCGTGCCCGCGCTCTACGCCTTGTGCCATCGCCGCAGAATCGCCTTGCGGCCGCTGCTGATCCGGACCTTCGCGCTCACCTTGCTCGGCGTCTACATCGCCTCGAAGCTGGTGCCGCCCGAGGCGCAGCATTTGGTCGCCGAGCTGTCCTGGGCGCGTATCGCGGGCTGGGCGGTGCTTGCCGCGATCGAGCTTTGGGTGGTGGTGAAGGTCGTGCGCCTCACCTTCGGCGGCAGCGTCACCGCC
>DASQFO010000271.1:0-4054 GCA_035633095.1 Allosphingosinicella sp.
CGACCGCGAGCAGGTCCGCGAGGGCAGGCGGCGGCTGTTCGGCCTGGCGATCCCGCGCATTCCTCTCTTCGGCGGCGGTGACGAGGAAGCGGACGAAGAGCGGGTTGAGACGGTCGAGGGAGTGGTCGCCTCGGCCAGCCAGAACAGCCTGGGGCATTGGACGGTGGCCCTGCAGGACGGCGCCGTCTGGACCCAGACCGACAACAACACGCTGGCGCTGCGCCCCCGGCCCGGCCAGCGCATCGTGATCGACCGCGGCGCGATGGGCAGCTTCATGATGCGCGTCAACAACCAGCCCGGAGTCCGCGCGCGGCGCATCCGGTAAGCGGCGCCTCCGCGCGAGCCGAAGAGCTGAGGGTCCGTACGCCCTAGGGCGATCCGCCGAGACCGGCTTGCGGATCGAGGCGGGCGCCGTTCCAGACCAGGCTCCAGTGAAGGTGGGGCCCGGTCGCCCGGCCGGTGGCGCCGACCCGCCCGATTTCCTGGCCCTGGCGGACCCGGTCGCCGACCCGCACCGACGCGCTCGACAGATGCAGGAACGCGCTGCTCAAGCCCATGCCGTGGTCGAGGATGACGAGGTTGCCCTCCAGGCTGAAGCGGGGCGGCGGCGCCAGCGCGACGACGCCATCGGCCGGCGCGGTCACAACGGCCCCCGCCCGCGCCGCAATGTCGACGCCGCTATGGTAGGCGGCGGGCACGCCGCCGCGATAGACGCGCTGCGACCCGAACACGCCGCTGATCCGGCCGCGCGCCGGCCAGAGCAGCCGCTGCGACCAGCCCATGGCGTCCGAACGCTGCGCCCGCGCCGCGCCGATCCGCGCCAGCTCGCCCTCGCGCAGGCGCGCATATTCGGGAGTCGGCCCGCCCGACGGCCGCGCCATATTGATATGCTGGATCCGCCAGGCCCGGGGTGCGACCGCGAGCGGCCGGCGCAGCTCGCTGCCGCCGGCGAGGCGCGCGGTCAGCACCGCCGCCGGGCCCGCGTCGCGGTCGAAGCCCAGGATGAACCGGCCGTCGCGCGAGAGCGGAACTGGATTGCCGTCCAGAACCAGGTCGATCGTCCCGGCCGGCGCGGTTCCCCGAACGAGCCCGCCTTGCACTGGCGGCGCGTCGAGGCGGAAATCCGGGGCATCGGCGGCGGCCGCCGCGAGCAAGAGCAGCAAAGCAAGCCGCATCAGCCGGCCACGCGGACCGCCGCGCGCTCCGCCTCGGTGAGCAGCGGATTCCAGACATCGAGAATGAAGATCGCGCGCGGCTCGTCGCTGTCGTTCCAGGCTTCGTGCTCGATCGTATCGTCGAACGCCCAGGCTTTGCCGGCCTCGAAGGTCCGCGTCTCCGACCCGACCCGAAAGCCGCACCCCTCCGGCACGACGAGCGGGAGGTGAATCGTGGTGCGCACGTTGTTGGACCCGGTGTGCGGAGGGATCCGCGTGTGCGGTTCGAGGATCGAGAACATCGCCGTCGGCCCCTTGCCGGGGAGGTCCAGCAACGGCAGCGCTTCGAGGGTGGCGGCCGTCGCCGGGCAGCGGGCGCAATTCTCGTCCTGCCGCACACCGTCCTGCCAGAAGAACCAGGCGCTCCAGCGGGGGGAGTGGTTTAGCTCCCCCCATTGGTTGACCGGCTGGGTCGGATCGAAGGCAACGTAGGGGCGGAAATTCCGGTCGCCCTCCTCGAGGAGCGACAGAAGCTCCCGCCTGATCTCATCGGTTTTCGTCTCGAGCGCCGCGAGCCAGGGGAAATGGTCGCGTGGAAAGAATTCAATCGCCGGGAGATAGGGGAAATGACCGCCCACCGGCTGCTGCACATAGACCTTGCGGCGGCCGGTTCGCTGCTCGACATAGGCCCTGGCGCGATGAAAGTCGGCTCCGGGATGGGCTGCATAGACGTCGGCCAGGGGACGCTCCAGGGCGGCGGCGCGCCGGTCGTCGTCGGCCCGCACCAATTCGATCCCATGAGCGAGCGCCTCGCGGGCGGGCGCGGGAAGGCTGTCGAGGCTCGGGCTGGCGGCGATGAGCGCGCGATACATGGCCAGCGATTCGCCCGAGCGTCCCAGCCTTTCCAGGATCTCCGCCTTCTTGAGGATGGCCGGAACGTAGTAAGGATCGATCGACAGCGCCCGATCGAGGCTTCCCATCCCCCCTTCGACGTCCCCCGCCATCTCGAAGGCCTGGAAGAGATTGAACCAGATCGGCGGCGAGCCGGGCTCGGCCGCCGCCGCGCGCTCGAGATAGTGGACCGCTTTTTCGGCATCCCGGACGCCGAGCGCGATCAGCGCCAGCGAATTGAGCGCGGCGACGTGCCGCGGATCCTTCTCGATCACCGTTTCGAGGAGCTGCGCCGCCGCCTCGTGCCGGCCCTGGCCCCACGCCTCGGAGGCGCGGGCGAACAGCTCGGACTCCTCGATGGCCGCCGCCATGATCAGGCCTTGCCCTCCGCCTCGAGCGAGGCTTCGGCGCTTGCATAGGCTTCCTGGCGCTCGACGCTCCAATATTTGAGCTCGGCGAGCGCGATCGGCTGATGGGTGACCGCGCAGACGACATGGTCGCCATGGCTCAGCACCCGAAAGGTCCCCGGCAGATAGTGGAGCCGCGCCAATCGGCCTTTATTGGTCATCAACATCTTCGCGTCCCGCTACAGCAATTTGGGCTGGTCGGCCTTGCCCTTAGGATAAGCGCGCGGACGCGCCCGCTCAACCGGCTCGCCGACCGCGGCGTCGACCTCGCCATCCTGGAAGCGCAACGTCAGCAGTCGCGCCGCCCGCGATGCGGCGACGGAGGTCACCACCTTTCCCTGCCGGTCTTTGACCAAAGCATAGCCGCGCGCCAGCGGCCGTTCGGGATGGGCGGCCTGCGCTATGCGCCAGAGCGCGCCCAACCGCTCGCTCGCCCGGCGATGCGCGGCGACCAGGAGGGCGGGGCGGAACGCGCCGGCGGCGTGGCCGAACTCGCCGCGCGCCCGATCGAGCCGCCCTCGCAGGCCCCGGGGCAGCCGGTCGGCGAGGTCGTCGAGCCGCTGCCGCTGCGGGCCGAGCAGCGCCTCGCGCTCCGGCCAGTGGCGCAGCAGCGCGGCAAGCTGCTCCAACGACCGCTCCAGCCCCCGCCGCGCGCAGCGTTCGGCGCGCGCGCCGAGCTCTCGGACTTGCGCCAGCAATTCGCTGCGCACCGGCACCGCGATCTCGGCGGCCGCGGTCGGCGTCGGCGCGCGGACGTCGGCGGCGAAATCGCACAAGGTCGTATCGGTCTCGTGGCCGACCGCCGAGATGATCGGGATTTGTGAGCCCGCGACGGCGCGAACCACGACCTCCTCGTTGAATGCCCACAAATCCTCGATCGAGCCGCCGCCGCGGGCGACGATCAAAAGGTCGGGCGGCGCCGTCAGCGCGCCGAAGCCCACAATCGCCGCCGCCACCTTTTCGGCCGCGCCCTCGCCCTGGACCGGCACCGGCCAGAGGATGACGTGGCACGGAAAGCGGTCCTCTAGCCGGTGCAATATGTCGCGGATCACTGCCCCGGTCGGCGAGGTGACCACGCCGATCACGCGCGGCGCGAACGGCAAAGCCCGTTTCCCCGCTTCGTCGAACAGGCCCTCGGCCGCCAGCGCCAGCCGCCTCTTGTCGAGCAGCGCCATCAGCGCGCCCTGGCCGGCCAGCTCGAGCCGCTCGACCACGATCTGGTAGCGCGAGCGCGCCGGATAAGTGGTGAGCTTGCCGGTGGCGACGACCTCGATCCCGTCCTCGGGCTCGAAGCGCAGGCTGCCCGCGGACCCGCGCCAGATCACCGCGTCGATGCAGGCCGCATCGTCCTTGAGCGTGAAATAGCAATGGCCCGACCCGACCCGCTTGAAGCCCGATATCTCGCCGCGCACGCGGACGTGGCCGAAGCCGTCCTCGACCGTGCGCTTCAGGGCCGCGCTGAGCTCCGAGACCGTCAGCGCCGGCGCGTTGTCGCCCGGACTTTCGGTTGCTAGGAGCCCGGCGTCGGTGAAAGGGTCGTCGCTCATGAATGTGTTGCTCATAGGGTCAGGTGGGCGCGAGCATGCGCTCGCCTGGAAGCTC
>DASQFO010000272.1:0-4902 GCA_035633095.1 Allosphingosinicella sp.
CCAGGAGCTGCGGGCGGGCCGCCCTCGTGGCAATCCACGATCTCGATGCGGCGGCGCGTTACGCGGACCGGATCCTGGTCATGGACGAGGGCCGGATCGCCGCCGAGGGGCTCGATGGCGCGCACGTCGCCGCGATCTTCGGGATCGAGCGCGTCGCCGGAATCTGGCAGCCCCTGGCCGAACCGCGCTGAGCCTCGCTTGCCCTCACCGGCCCGGCGGGCGCGGCGGCTGCGCCTGCGGCGGCGTCGCCGCCTGCGGAAGCGGAGCCACGGTGACGCTCGGCAGCTGCTGGTTCAGCGCCGCGAGCACTTCTCCCGTCACATCGAGCGAGTCCGCGGCGGCGAGGGTCGCCCCCTTGGGCAGCACGATGTTGGCGCCGCGCGCGCTCATCACCTGCCTGACAATCGGATCGAGCCGGGCGCTCAGCTGCTGCGACACGTTGGACTGGCTCGAGCGGATGTTCTGCTCCTGGCGCTGAAGCGTCTGGTTGGCATTGGTCTGCCGCGCCTGGAGCGCGGCGACGCGGGTTCGGATCGCAGCCTCGGCCGAAGTCCGCGCGGCACCGGTCAGGTTGCGCGCGGCGGCGACCGCCTGCTCGATCGACTGGCCCTCGGTCTGGATGGGCTGACCGAGCGCCTGCTGCTGCTGCTGCAACGCGGTGATCATCCCCTGCAATTGGCGCTGCGCGGCGACGCAGGCCGTGCAGGTGCTGAAGATGGTGTCGGTGTCGACGATCAGGATCGCCGCGCCGGTTGCCCGCTGGGCGCTCGCGGCGAACGGCGTGAATGCAAAAGCGGCGGCGGCCGCGCCAAGGAGGAGTTTGTTCATCGGAAATGCTGTCCCTAAGTTGAAGGTGAAGACTTTTGATACCGGCGCCGGGGCTCCTGCACCAAATCGGAGGCGAGTTCCAGTTGCGACCGGCGGCGGGAAGCCCCATCCCGCCGGACGCCTCTCACAGGCGCGCCGGTCAATCCGCCGGCGGGTCCGCGATCATTGCCGTGAAACCGGCCTCGGCGGCGAGCTTGTCGCCGACGAACGCCTTGCCGGCGAATTTGCAGACGGTGGCGCGCTTCTGGACGAACTCCACCTCGAGCCTCAGCAATACGCCCGGTTCCACCGGCGTGCGGAACTTTGCGCCGTCGATCGCCATGAAATAGACGAGCTTGCCGGTGCCGGCGAGGCCCAGCGATTCGACCGCGAGCACGCCCGCGGCCTGCGCCAGCGCTTCGACGATCAGCACGCCCGGCATGATCGGGCGGCCCGGAAAATGGCCCTGAAAGAAGGGCTCGTTGATCGTCACCGCCTTGGTGGCGGTGATCCGCCGGTCGATCACCAGCTCCTCGACGCGATCGACGAGGAGCATCGGGAAGCGGTGCGGCAGCGCCGCCATCACCCGCCCGATTCCGAACGGGCCCCCGGCGGGGGCCGGGGCGGCGGCGCCGGCTTTGTCGGCCATTAGCGGCCCTGCGGACGGGGACGAGGACGAGGCTGCTGCGGCTGCGGGGCGGGCGGCCGCTGCCCGGCGGCGGGCTGCGGGGCGGGCGGCGGCGCGGTCGTGCTGAACGGCGCCGCGTTCTGATTGATCAGCGCCAGCACCGCGTCGGTGACGTTAAGCGCTGGGCTGTGCGCGAGCGTCGATTGGACATCGACGGCGACGTTGGCGCCGCGTTCCGGGGTCACCTGGCCGATCAGCGGATTCATCCGCTCGATAATCTGGTTGACCAAATGCTGCTGGTTGCGGCGGATCACGTTCTGAGCCTGGCCGAGCTCGCGCTCGGCGGCCTGCTGGTTGGTCTGGTAGGTCTGGATGCGGGTGCGAAGCGCCGGGTCAGCCTGGGTGCCTTGCGGCAAGGCGTTGAGGGCGGTCTGGATCGCCTGGCCCTCGGCCCGGAGCGGGGTGAGCAGCTGGGACTCGCGCGCCTCGTAGGCCTGGCCCTGGGCGTTGAGCTGTTGCGCCGCGGCGACGCATTGCGTGCAGGTGCTGGCGACCCGGTCGCGATCGACGACCGCGACCACCGCCCCCGGAAGCTGCTGCGCCTGGGCGGCGGCGGGCAAGGTCAGAGCGAGCGCCGAAAGCGCGGTACCAAGAATGAGTCTGTTCATTAGAATGCTGTCCCTACGTTGAAACTGAAAAGCTTGGTGTCGTCGCCCGGCTCGCTGAGCAGCGCGCGGGCGATGTCGATGCGGAACGGCCCGAACGGCGAATTCCAATTCACGCCGAAGCCGACGGAGAGGCGCGGGCTCGGCGAATTGCCGAGGAAGCGCTCCTGGAACGGGGCAATGGCGAGGCGTGTCGTCCTGAACAGCGTCGGATCGCAGCCGCTCCGCGTCAAGCGGGGGGTGCCGCCGGCGAGGGGCGTGCATTCGTTGAAGGCGAGCGCATTGTTGGGATCGATGTCGAGCAAGGACGGGCTGCGCAGGTTCCAGAGCGCGCCGGCATCGATATAGACGGAGGGTCTGAGGCCCATCTCGCGGAAGCTGGCGCCGAGCGGAATCTCGACTTCGGCGCGCACGATATAATAGGCCCGGCCGCCGATCGCGTCGTCGGTGATGTTGGCTGGGTCATTGTCGAAATCGATGTTCGTGGCCGTCTGCGCCGGGTTGGCGCCTGGGGCATTGGCCACGTCGGTGAACGTATAGCGGCGGCGCTGGATGCGCGGGCCGACGCCGCGGATGTCGAAGCCCCGGATCTGCGGATTGCCGAGAAAGAAGCGGTCGGTCAGGCGGACCGGATCGATGCCGGGGGCGCCGTTTTCGAAGCTGTGAATGTAGCCGCCTTCGGCGCTCAGCGAGAAAATGAAGCCGCTGAAGATGTCCCAGTATCTGGCGCCGCTGATTCGCGTCCGCAGATAGCGCGTTTCGCCACCGAGGCCGGCGAAATCCTGGCTGATGACGAAGCGCATTCCGGACGTCGGCCGCAGCCGGTTGTTGGTGGAATCCCAGACCACCGAATAGCCGATCGACGAGGTCAGGCGGTTGCCGATGACGTCGCACAAATAGCGGCCGGCGATGAACGGATCACAAGCCGGCGGCAGCGGCCCGGCGCCGTCCGGATCGCTGAAGTATAGGGTCTCGTTGAGCCCGATCTCGTCATAATTGAGGCCGTAGCGCAGGGCCAGCGACATCTGCTCGGTGAGCGGGATGCCCATGCGGATCTGGCCGCCGGTCGTGGTCTGTGTGTAGGTCGTCTCGCGGTTTTGGCCGACGAAGTTGAAGCTGTTGAAGTCGCGGCGGAAGATGTCGAAGCCGATCGCGATGTTGCGGTCGAACAGATAGGGCTCGGTGAAGCCCATCTCGATCGACTTCGAATAGCTCGAATAATTGATCGCGGCCCGCAGCTCCTGGCCGCGGCCCATGAAGTTGCGCTGCTGGATCGATAGGTTGATGAGGAAACGCTCGAGGCTCGAAAAGCCGGCCGAAAGCTGGAGCTGGCCCGTGGCGCGTTCCTCGACCTCGACGCCGAGAATGACGCGGTCGGGCGCGGATCCCTGCTCCTGCTGAATCTCGAGATTGTCCTGGAAGAAGCCCAGCGACTGGATGCGGTCGCGCGAGCGGCGGACGCGGACGTTGTTGAACGGGTCGCCTTCCGCGAGCCGGAATTCGCGGCGGATGACCTTGTCGCGGGTGGTCGTGTTGCCGGAAATGTCGATCCGCTCGACATAGACGCGCGGCGTCTCGGCCACCCGGAAGGTGACCCCCATGGTCAGGTTCTCGCGGCTGCGGTTGAACTGCGGGCGGACGTCGGAAAAGGCGTAGCCGACCAGGCCGGCAAGCTCGTTGAGACGGGTGACGGTGTCCTCGACCTGCTGGGCATTGTACCAGTCGCCGGTTTCCATCGGCAGTCCGGCGCGCAGCCGATCGGCGCTGAAATCGCGGATGTCGCTCTCGACGGCGAGCGCGCCGAACTTATAGCGGTCGCCCTCCTCGACTACGTAGGTGATGATGAAGTCGCGGCGGTCGGGCGTCAGCTCGGCGACGGCGGAGACGACACGGAAGTCGGCATAGCCCTGGGTCAGATAGAATTGGCGCAGCTTCTGCTGGTCGAAGGCGAGCCGGTCGGGATCGTAAGTGTCGCGCGACGAGAAGATATTGTACCAGACGTGCTCGCGGGTCGCCATTTCCGAGATCAGGCGGCCGTCGCCATATTGCTCGTTGCCGATGATGTTGATGCGGCGGACGCGCGATTTGGGGCCCTCGTTGATCTCGAACACCACATCGACGCGATTCTGGTCGAGCTGGACGATCTGCGGCTCGACGCTGGCGGCGTAGCGGCCCTGGCGGCGGTAAAGCTCGATGATGCGGGCGACGTCGGCCCGGGCGCGCGAACGGGTGAAGATCTGGCGCGGGGCGAGCCGGATTTCCGGCGTGATCTTGTCGTCCTTGATGCGGCGGTTGCCCTCGAGGACGATGCGGTTGATGACCGGGTTCTCGCGGACCTGAATGATGAGGTTGCCGGTGTCGGCGCCGGCGATGGTGACGTCGGCGAACAACTCGGTGGCGAGCAGGTCGCGGAGCGCCTGATCGAGCCGCTCATTGTCATAGGGCTCGCCCGGGCGGAGCGCGGTGTAGGAGAGGACCGTCTCGGGCTCGAGCCGCTGGTTGCCCGCGACCGCGACCGAAAGGATCGTCCGCGCCGGTGCCGCGGTGGCAGGCGGCGGCGCCGGAAGCGCGGTCGGCGCCTGGCCGATCGCGGGTGGGGGCGCGGAGCCGGTCTGGGCCAGCGCGGGCGCGGCAAGGCCGCCGAGCATGGTCCCTACCAGCAATGCGGCGCACAATCGGCGCCCTTTGGGAAATCTACTGTTCGCCGTCACGCGTCCCCGCCTTAAGTTACGGTCGGGAGCTACGCCCGGCCTTGTACCCTGTCGCCGCCTGCCCTGCCCCATCATCGCTAGCCGATCAACC
>DASQFO010000273.1:0-2339 GCA_035633095.1 Allosphingosinicella sp.
TTGATGCGTTTAGAGTGGGATACAGTGGTACTACCCGCGATTGACCGCCCCTCGGCAGTGCGAGAGGCGACGAACAAGGTGGCGATTGATATCGCCTCGGCACCGCGCGTCAGATTTTCCCCTGATCGACCCGGTCCAGCTCGTCGTCAGCGATGTTTCGAGCCTGTTTAGCGAACGGCGGTGCCAGGCGCAGCACAAGATAGCCGGCCACCGCGGACATGCCCGAACCAAGCAAGATGCCGATTTTCGCCTCCTCGATCAGCAGCGGCTGTCCGGGAAAGGCGAGGGCTCCGATGAACAGGCTCATCGTAAAGCCGATGCCGCACAGCATCGCCACCCCATAGACCTGCAACCAAGTTACGCCGCGCAGCCTGCCGGCGATGCCGTAGCGGACGGCAAGCCAGACCGCGCCGAAAATGCCGATCTGCTTGCCGAGGAAAAGGCCGGCCGCGATGCCGAGCGGCAGCGGCGCGAAGACGCTTTCCACACCCAGCCCGCCAAGCGCCACGCCGGCATTGGCGAAGCCGAAAAGCGGGACGATCAGATAGGCGACCCACGGCGCCAGCGCATGTTCGAGACGGTGGAGCGGCGAATGTGGGGCATCGGGCGTCCCCCTTGTCCGGACGATGGGAATGGCGGCGGCGGCAAGCACGCCCGCGACGGCGGCATGGACGCCGGAAAGCAGGACGGCATACCAGAGGAAGGCGGCGGCGATCAGGAAGATCGGGAGGCGGGTGACGCCTATCTTCCCCATCGCGTACATGATGAAGAGGATGGCGGCGGCGAAGCCGAGCGCCACCGTGTCGAGCGTGTCCGTATATGCGATGGCGATGATCGCCACCGCCCCCAAATCGTCGGCGATGGCAACGGAGGTCAGGAACAACTTAAGCGAGGCAGGCGCGCGGCTGCCGAGCAACGCCAAGACCCCGATGGCAAAGGCGATGTCGGTCGCAGCCGGAATCGCCCAGCCGCTGGCAAGGGCGGGGTTGCCGCGAGCGACGAGCAGATAAATCGACGCCGGAACGGCCATTCCGGCAGCCGCCGCGATCATCGGCAGGCGGCGGCGATCCCAGGTGGCGAGGCTGCCGTCGAGAAATTCGCGTTTGATCTCCAGGCCGACGAGGAGGAAGAACACGGCCATCAGCCCGTCGTTGATCCACAGGTGAACCGTCATCGGTCCGAGCTTCGGCGACAGGACCGGCCCGGTCTCGGCATGGAGCAGGTGAAGATAGGCATGGCTCAGGCCGCTGTTCGCGACGACGAGCGCGAGCGCGGCGGCGCCGATGAGGAGAATGCCGCCAACCGCTTCGCTGCCGAGAAATCGGCGCAGCGCCGATTTTGTGCCGCTGCGCGGGCTCTTACCGATCGCCGTCACTGTTGACCTCCGGGCTCATACAATGCGCATTACCGGGAGCGACGTGAATGGACTCGCCCTCGCCCGGCCGGGCTTGCCCCTAGACCCGGACGAACCGGTTCGCGGGCGGGCGGCGGCACATGCGCTTGGGCGCGCGGGTCTCCTCGCCGTCGACGATGACGATGTCGGTGACGGTCACGCATTGGGCGCCGTCGGCCGCCAGCGGCTCGGCCCCGGTCACGGTCGACGATCCGGTCACGTTGGCGCGGGTCTCGCTCTGCCAGACGGCGGTGGTGCCGACGACGCCGCCGGTGCGCACCGCTTCCTCGGTCGCGGTCGCCGCCTTTTGCTGCTCGTCGCAGTCGAGCAGGCTCGCGATCGCCTCCCCGATCAGCGCGCCGACCGGAAGGACGCTGGTCACCATGTTGGCGACGCCGCCGGCCGGCCCGCCGATCACCCCGCCGGCGATACCGCCGACCACGCCGCCGATGCCGCGGCCGCGGCGGCGGCTGCGCTCGCGCTGCTGCGCACAGCGATCCGCCGAAGCCGGCGAAGCCGGGGGCCCGGCGACCGCGGGCCTCGCCTCGGATTCTGCCGGGGCGCGATCAACGGCTTGCGCATTGCGGCGCGCCATCCGCCGGTCATATTCGTCCTGCCGCCGCCGCGCCCGCTCGACCTGGCGCTGGTGCCGGGCGAGCTCCGCCTCGTAGCGCAGCCGGGCCGCCTCGGCCTCGCGCAGCCCGCGCTGGTAGCGCTCCTGCGCTTGCCGATAGCGCTCCTGCTCCGCAGCATCGCCTTGCGGCGCGGTGGAGGGCTGTGACTGGGGCTTGCCGGCCTGCCCATGAGCAGCCGCGCCCGTCAGGCAGAGGGCGCCAAAAGCGGCGGTGAGGAGCAAAGGGTTCATAACCGGGCTAGATTCTACCATAGTGCGTCCGAAGTCCACCCTTCGGTTGCGTGCGCGGGCGGGCTAGAACGCCGCCATGAC
>DASQFO010000274.1:0-5760 GCA_035633095.1 Allosphingosinicella sp.
GATTGAGCGGCCCGCTTGCGTTAGAGAGGCGGAACGATCGACAAAAAAGGGGACGCGCAATGGCCAGGATTCTCGGCAACTTCCATCTGGCGCTTTTGATCGGAATCATCCTCCTCGCGGCGGCGATGTTCGGGTTGCACCGCGAGGTGATGGACGACCTCTACTGGACCCAGTTCCTTCGCTATCTCCATGTGTTCGCGGGGATTTTGTGGATCGGGCTGCTCTACTACTTCAACTTCGTTCAGATCCCGACCATGCCGAACGTGCCGGCCGAGCTGAAGCCGGGCATCACCAAACATATCGCGCCGGCGGCCTTGTTCTGGTTCCGCTGGTCGGCGCTGGCGACCGTTGTGCTTGGACTGCTGCTCGCCGAAATGGCGCAAGGCGGCTACGTCATGCGGGCGCTGCAGCTCCAGGAGGGCTTCCGGACGATCGGCATCGGCATGTGGCTCGGGCTGATCATGGCTGCCAACGTCTGGTTCGTGATCTGGCCGAACCAGAAGCGCGCGCTCGGCATCGTCGCGGCCGAGGATGACGTAAAGGCGAAGTCGGCGAGCCTGGCGATGATGGCCTCGCGCACCAACCTCATCCTGTCGCTGCCGATGCTCTATTGCATGGTGACGCAGCCGCACGTCGGCTAGCGCGGGCCTCGGGCCCCGCGACAATTTGAGACAAAGTCTTTGCGTTCATAAACTTGCGCGACAGGTTCGATTGTCTACGGGCAGCGGCATGAGAGTCGCTGCTCCCTTGTGCGCGTTGTTGGCTGGAGCCTGTGCCGTCGGACCCGATTACCGCGCGCCGGCGCCGGCATCCTTATCGGTCCCCGAGAGCTATTACGGGCGCGACGCGCAACCGGCGCCGGCCGAGCTCGCGCGCTGGTGGGAGCTGTTCGGGGATCCATTGCTCACCCGGCTGGTCGGCGAGGCGAGCGCGGGCAATCTCGATCTCGCGCAAGCCGGCGCCCGGCTGGTCCAGGCGCGCGAATCTTTGGTCCAGTCGCGGGCCGGGCTGGTGCCGACGGTGGGCGCTTCGGCGGGCGCCGGCCGCGATTTCGGACCCGGCAACGACCGCTCGAGCTTCAATGCCGGCGCCGACGCCTCCTGGGAGATCGACCTGTTCGGCCGGATCCGCCGCGGCGTCGAGGCCGCCGGCGCGGACGCGGAGAGCGTCTATTACGATCGCGAGGCGCTCCGCGTCGCCATCGCCGCCGAGGTCGCCACCAACTACATCCAGGCGCGCCTCGCGCAGGAGCGGCTCGCGCTCGCCCGCGACACGCTCGCCAT
The DNA here is from genome assembly GCA_035633095.1 of Allosphingosinicella sp. Classification (GTDB taxonomy): domain Bacteria; phylum Pseudomonadota; class Alphaproteobacteria; order Sphingomonadales; family Sphingomonadaceae; genus Allosphingosinicella. The sequence continues at coordinate 1,284 of DASQFO010000274.1, forward strand.
CGCCGACGACAATCTCCAGATCGCCGGGTGGCGGGTGCAAGCGGGCCTCGCCTCGTCGCTCGATTCCGAGCAGGCGCGGGGCGCCCGGGCGCAGACCGCGGCCTCGATCCCCAATATCGAAAACGCCTTCACCAGCGCCACCTACCGGCTCGCCGTGCTCACCGGGCGCGCGCCGGGCGTGCTGACCGCCGAGCTCAGCGAGGCGAAGCCGATCCCGCGCGGGCCGGCGGACGTCGCGGCCGGCATTCCCGCCGACACGCTGCGCCAGCGCCCCGACTTGCGCGCCGCCGAGCGCAGCCTCGCCGCCCAGACCGCGCGGATCGGGGTCGCCCAGGCGCAGCTCTACCCGGCGCTTCGCCTCAGCGGGAATATCGGCACCTCGGCCTTCTCGCTGGGCGGCCTGTTTGACGCGATCAGCGGCGGCATCTTCTCGAGCTTGAGCCAGACCCTGTTCGACGGCGGCCGGCTGCGTTCGCAATTGCGCTCGCAGCAGGCCGCGACCGAGGGCGCGCTCGCCGCCTACCGCCAGGCCGTCCTGACCTCGCTCGAGGATGTCGAGAACGCGCTGCTCGCTTTGCGCGCGGCGCGCGAGCGGCAGGCGCAATTCGCGGTCGCGCTCACCGCCGCCACCAACACCGCGATCATGGCCCGCATCCAGTACCGCGCGGGCCTCACCGACTTTCAGCAGCTCCTCGAGGCCGAACGCTCCTTGCTCTCGGCCCGCGACGGCGTCGCCGGCAGCCGCGGCGACGAGGCGCTCGCCCTCGTCCGGCTCTACCGCGCCCTGGGCGGCGGCTGGGACCCGAATGCCGCTCCCGAAATTGGAAGAACCGGATGACCGATCAGCCCACTTCCGCAGAGCAGAACCTCGAGGACTTCCTTGGCGCGCCGGCGGCGAAGCCCTGGTACAAGCGGCCGCTCTATATCGCGGGGCTCGTCGCATTGGTCCTCGTCCTGCTGCTGCTCGCCCGCTGTTTCGGCGGCACCGCGGAGGGCGGTTATGCGACCGAGGCGGTGCGGCGCGGTAGCCTCACCGTCACCGTCTCCGCCACCGGCAACCTCCAGCCGACCAACGAGGTTCAGGTCGGCTCGGAGCAATCGGGGCTGGTGACGCAAGTCTTCGTCGACAATAACGACCGCGTCGTCCGGGGCCAGCCGCTGGCCCGGCTCGACACGGCGCGGCTCCAGGATTCGCTCGTCCAGGCGCAGGCGGGCCTCGCCTCCGCCCAGGCCCAGGTCGCCACCGCGCAGGCCTCGGCGGCGCAGGCGCGCGCGACCCTCGCCCGGCAGGAGGAGGTGTTCCGGGTCTCGAACGGCCGGGTGCCGTCGCGGACCGAATTGGATGCGGCGCGCGCCGAGAACCAGCGCGCCATCGCCGGCGTCCACGCGGCGCAGGCGCAGGTCAGCCAGGCCCGCGCCCAGCTTTCTTCGGCGCAGACCAACCTTTCCAAGGCGACCATCTATTCGCCGGTGACCGGCGTCGTGCTGTCGCGCCAGATCGATCCGGGCCAGACCGTTGCCGCTTCGTTCCAGGCCCCGGTCCTGTTCACCATCGCCGAGGACCTGTCGGCGATGAAGCTCGAGGTCAGGGTCGACGAAGCCGATGTCGCGCAGGTCCGTGCGGGCCAGCGGGCGACCTTCGCGGTCGACGCCTATCCCGGCCGCACCTTCCCGGCGATCGCGACGCGGGTCGACGTCGGCGCCAATGCGTCGGGGCCGACGACGTCCGGGTCGAGCGCCTCGGCGGCGGCGGGAACCGGAAGCGTGGTCGCCTACACCGCCGAGCTGTCGGTGCAAAATCCCGAGCTGCTGCTGCGCCCCGGCATGACCGCGACCGCCGAGATCATCACCACCGAAAGGCGAAACGTCCTGCTCGTCCCGAACGCGGCCCTGCGCTGGTCGCCGGAGCGCGACGCGGCGGCGGAGCGGGGCCGGAAGGGCGGGATCACCAGCGTCCTCGTCCCGCGCGGCGGCCGCGGCGGCCGCGGCGGCATGGGCGGCGGCGGCGGCCGGCGCGAGCGCCAGGTTTCGATCGGCCGGGGCAGCCGCCAGACCGTCTACGTGCTCGGGCCCGACGGCGCTCCCACCCCGGTCCGCGTCGTCGTCGGCGAGAGCAACGGCTCGGAAACCGAGATCGTCGGCGGAGATCTGCGCGAAGGCCAAGAAGTGATCACCGCGCGCCTCGCGCCGGGCCAGACCCAGGATAAGAGCGAGCGGCGCGGCAAGGGCGAGCGGGGCCGTGGCCGCTGGCGCGACCGCGAGCAAGGCGGCGGCGCGCCGCCCGCGCCTGCGCCGGCGCCTGCGTCTGCGCCCGCACCCGCTGCATCGCCTCAGCGGCCGGGCCAGCGGCCTACCGCGCCTGCGCCGCAGGAGCAGCCCAAAACGGCGGCGCGGCCGGAGCGGCGCGGCGAGCGCGGCGAGGGCGGCGGACGTCCGGGCGGCTTCCGCGGCCCCGGCGGCCAGCGCATGCGCGACATGACGCCCGAGCAGCGCCGCGCCTTCATGGAGAGCATGACGCCCGAGCAGCGCGCCGAGATGCGCGAGCGGCGGCGGCAACGCCGCGAGCGCCGCGAGGCCGAGAGAGCAACCCCGCCCGATGGCGAATGAGCCGATCATCTCGCTGCGCGGCGTCACCAAGACCTACGGCAACGGGGCGATGGCGTTCGAGGCGCTGAAGGGCATCGACCTCGACGTCGAGGAGGGCGATTTTGCCGCGGTGATGGGTCCGTCGGGCTCGGGCAAGTCGACCGCGATGAACATTCTGGGCTGCCTCGACGTGCCGACCACGGGCACCTTCCGCTTCAAGGGCATCGCGGTCGAGAGGCTCGACCGCGACCAGCGCGCCCTGCTCCGCCGCCGCTATCTGGGCTTCGTCTTCCAGGGCTTCAACCTGCTCGCCCGCACCGACGCGCTGGAGAATGTCGAGCTGCCTCTGCTCTACCGCGGCGAGGAGAAGGGCAAGCGCCGCGAGGGCGCGATGGCGGCGCTCGCCAAGGTCGGCCTCAAGGACTGGTGGGACCATACGCCGGCCGAGCTTTCGGGCGGCCAGCAGCAGCGCGTCGCCATCGCCCGCGCGATCGTCACCAACCCCGACGTCCTCCTCGCCGACGAGCCCACCGGCAATCTCGACAGCAAGACCTCGCTCGAGATCATGGACCTCTTGAACGGGCTCAACCGCGACCTCGGCATCACCATATTGATGGTGACCCACGAGCCCAGCATGGCCGCTTATGCGCGCACCATCGTCCATTTCCACGACGGCCTGGTCTCGGATGTCGAGACCAAGGTGCCGGCCTAATGTTCTTCACCACCATCGTCCTCGCCATCCGCGAGATAAGGCGGCATTTGCTCCGCTCGTTCCTGACCACATTGGGCATCGTCATCGGCGTCGCCGCGGTGGTGACGATGGTGACCCTGGGCAAGGGTGCGACCGCCGCCGTCGCCGAGCAGATTTCGAGCCTCGGCGCCAACATCCTCCAGATCCGCCCCGGCCAGGGCTTCGGCCGCGGCGGCGGCGGCCCGCAATCGCCCGATTTTGAAATGGCCGACGTCGAGGCGATCCAGGAGCAGGTCGCCGGCGTCCGCGCGGTCGCGCCGCAGGCCCAGTCCTCCGGCCTCGCCGTGCGCAACGCCGCCAATTGGCAGACCACGATCAACGGCACCACCTCGCAATTCTTCACCGCCCAGCAATGGGCGCTCGCCGACGGCCGCATCTGGACCGAGGCGGAGGAGCAGGCGGGCAAGGCGGTCTGCGTGATCGGCAGCACCGTCCAGCAGAATTTGTTCCCGCGCGAGGAGCCGGTCGGCCAGCGCTTCCGCATCCGCGACCTCTCCTGCGAGGTGATCGGCACATTGGCGAGCCGCGGCCAGGGCGGCTTCCAGGACCAGGACGACGTCGTGCTGATGCCGATCAAGGCGGTGCAGCGCCGCTTCTCGGGCAATCGCGACATCCGCTTCATCATGGTCGCCGTCGACGATTCCTATGAGAGCGCGTCGGTCCAGTCCTCGATCCAGAGCCTGCTGAGGGAACGCCGCAACGTCCGCGGCGGGCAGGACAATTTCAACATCTTCGACACCAAGCAGATCTCCGAGACGCTGCAGGGCACCACCCGGATATTGACCGCGGTGATGGGCGCGGTCGCCGCGGTCAGCCTGATCGTCGGCGGCATCGGCATCATGAACATCATGCTGGTCTCCGTGACCGAGCGGACGCGCGAGATCGGGATCCGCCTCGCGATCGGTGCGGTCGGCCGCGAGGTCTTGATGCAATTCCTCGTCGAAGCGGTCGTGCTGGCTTGCCTGGGAGGGCTGATCGGGCTGCTGATCGCGCTCGCCGCGACCTTCTTCCTCGCGCCGCTCATCCAGGTCCCGTTCCTGTTCGATCCGCAGATCAATTTGATCGCGTTCAGCGTCTCGGCCCTGATCGGCGTCGTCTTCGGCTATTTCCCGGCGCGGCGCGCGGCGGCGCTCAACCCGA
>DASQFO010000275.1:0-1891 GCA_035633095.1 Allosphingosinicella sp.
GCCGCGGCGTCACAAGGGGGTAGACGGTGAAAGCCGTCTTACGGGTGCCCGGGCGGAGACGTCCGGGCACTTGTTTTTTGCCATCCGACCGCGCTGACGCGGCTCAGCTCTTGACCACCTGCCCTTCTTCCAGCCGGATCAGCCGATCGCAGCCGCCGAGCGTCGACTGGCGATGGGCGATCATGACGATGGTGATGTCCTTGCCGAGCGCCATGATCGCGCGCATCACCGCCGCCTCGGTCGCGTCGTCGAGCACGCTGGTCGCCTCGTCGAGGATCAGGACCGACGCCTGCTTGTAGAGCGCGCGGGCGAGGCCGATGCGCTGGCGCTGCCCGCCCGAAAGCCGAATCCCGCGCTCCCCTACCCGTGTCTCGAGGCCTTCCGGCAACGTGAGGACGAACGCGTCGAGCTGGGCGGCTGCGACGATTACCCCGAGCCGGGCCCGATCGACGGCCGCCGGCTCGACCCCGAAGGCGATGTTGGCGGCGATGCTGTCGTCGGCGAGGTAGACCCCCTGGGGGACGTGCGCGATCTTGGCCTGCCAGAGCGCGCGGGTTGCGGCGGCGAGCGGCAGGCCGTCGATCCGGACCGCTCCGGAATCGGGAGCGAGCAAGCCCATCAGCAGATCGAGCAAGGTGCTCTTGCCGCTGCCGGTGGGGCCGGTGACGCCGATCCGGGCGCCGCGGGGAATTTCGAGGTCTATGTTCCGAAGCGCGAAGCCGCCGTCCTCATGCCTGTAGCAGACCGAGTCGAAGACGATCGCCTCGTTGAAGGCAAGCTCGGCCCCTGCGCCGGGCGGATCGTCGCCGATGACCGGCGCCTCGACCAGGGCGATGACGTCGCCCAGCAGGCCGAACGCGCCCGCGCTGAGGCTGAGGCCGGAATAGCTCCGGTGGAGGAGCGGCAGCAGCCGCTGCGCGCCGAGCGCGAGCGCGCCGAGCACGGGGATGGCGGCGATGATGCCGCCCGGCTCGCGGCTCATCGCCCACGCGATCAGGGCGATGGCGACGATGCCCGCGGCCTCGATCACGAAGCGGGGCGCGGTGGCGATGAACGCGGTGACCGACTGGGCACGCCGGTAGCGGGTGTCGACGCGGCGAAACTTCTCCTCGAACAAGGGCTGAGAACGGTCGAGGATGACGTCCCGTATGCCGCCCAGCCCTTCCTGGACGATCTTGAGGCGCGCGGCGGAGGCTTCCGACAGCACCGCCGAATTGCGGAGCAGGCGGCCGCGCATGGCGAGGCTGATCGCGGCATAGACGGCGGTGACGACCAGCGCGCCGGTGACGGCGGCAAAGGCGTCGATCAGGAACAGGAGCGTCATGATCGCGAGCGCGATGAAGCCCGACGTCACGCCCTGCATGCCGGGCAGCAATATGTCGGTGATCACCTGCTGGATCCGCTCGACGCCCGAGAGGATCTCGCTGCTCGAGCGCCGGACATAAGCGGCATAAGGCTGGCGCAGCATGCGCCCGAAGATGCGCGCGGCCAGATCGTGGCCGACCGCGGTCGCGAACCGGTGAATCGCCCAGACGAGCAGCACCCGGACCATCGCGGCGGCGACGGCGGCGGCGGCGAGGAACAAAGCGGCGGCGAGCACCGGATCCCCGCCGATCGCCGCCACCTGGCGCGAGATCGCCGGCCAGCGCGTCACCTGTTCGGGCGCCGCGATCAAAGCGAGGAAGGGCAAGGCCGCGCCGATCGTGAGCATTTCCGCGATCGCGCCGACCAGCATCAACAGCAAGGTCAGCGCGAACTGCCTCCGGCGGCGCCGGGAGAAGGTGCGGTAAAGGGCGCCAAGCGGCTCCCTTGCGGCAAGAGACAAGGCCGCGCGGGTTTGTAAAGCGAGGATTGGCGCGACCGGCTCGGCCGCGCGCGGCTAGAACTCGAC
>DASQFO010000276.1:0-4352 GCA_035633095.1 Allosphingosinicella sp.
GCGATATTGTCCGAATTGAGTACGCCGTGGACGAAGCCGGCGGCGATGTAGGACGCGGCCAGCCGCGCGGTCGCGGCGGCGACGGCGCCGAGCAGCCTCGCGGGGTCGGCGCTGTCGTCGCCATAATAATGGCGCAGGCAGTAGTCGGTGAGCTTGCGGATGTTGTCGGCCTCGCCAAGCGTCGCCAGCCGCTGGAAGGTGCCGATGCGGATATGGCTGTGCTGGAGTCGGACGAGGACGGCGGAGCGGGTGGGCGAGGGCTCGTCGCCCCGCTCGAGCGGCTCGCCGGTCTCGATCAGCGAAAAGGTCTTCGAGGTCTCGGCGCCCAATGCTTCGAGCATCTCGGTCGCGAGCAGCTCGCGTAATCCGCCCTTCAGCGTCAGCCGGCCGTCGCCGAAGCGGCTATAGGGGGTCTGGCCCGAACCCTTGGTGCCGAGATCGAGCAGCCGGCCCGCAGCATCGCGCGCTTGCGCGAACAGGAATCCGCGGCCGTCGCCGATATCGGGATTGTACACGCGGAACTGGTGGCCGTGATAGCGCAGCGCCAGGGGCTGGGGGAGATTGTCCGGCAGCGGCGCGAACCGGGCGAAGTGGCGGATCCAGTCTTCGTCGCTCAGCTCCGCGAGGCCGATCGTCGCCGCCCAGCGGTCGTTGCGGAACCTGAGCTTCGCCTGCGGAAAATCGGCGGCCCCGACGGGATCGTAAAAGTCATCGCCAAGCTCGAGGATGGCGAGCTCAGGTGCGTACGGACCGGGTTGCGGAAGCCTCGCCATCAGACGATAGGGAGCCGAGCGTCAGGGGGCATGTGCATGGTCGAGTGGTCCGATGGTTACTGGTCGTCGAGCGACGGGCTGAAGCTCCACTACCGCGACTATGCCGGCGATGCGAGCCGTCCGCCGATCCTCTGCATCCCCGGCCTCACCCGCAACGCGCGCGATTTCGAGGGGGTCGCCGAGCGCCTCGCCGGCGACTGGCGGCTGATTTGCGTCGAGCTGCGCGGCCGCGGCGAGAGCGCCTATGCCAAGGATTCGGCGAGCTATGCGCCGAAGACCTATTTGCAGGACATCGAGGCGCTGATCGCGGCGCTCGAACTCGATCGCTTCATCCTGTTCGGCACCTCGCTCGGCGGCCTCATCACCATGCTGCTCGCGGCGTCGGGCAAGGAGCGGATCGCCGCCGCGCTGTTGAACGATATCGGCCCGGTGGTCGAGACAAGCGGGCTCGAGCATATCCGGGGCTATGTCGGCCGCTCGCGGGACTGGCCGACCTGGCTGCACGCCGCCCGCTTCCTCGCCGAGGCGCAGGGCGACCGCTATCCCGACTGGGAGATCGACCAATGGCTGGTCTACGCCAAAAGGCTGTGCAAGCTGACCTCGAACGGACGGATCGTGTTCGACTACGACATGCGCATCGCCGAGCCGTTCAAGGCGCCGGGCGGCGAGGCCGGCTTCGATCTCTGGCCCGTCTTCCGCGCGCTCGACGGCATTCCCTCCCTGATCGTGCACGGCGAGATTTCGGACCTGCTCAGCGCCGCGACGGTCGCGAAGATGAAAGCCGAGGTCCCGTCGATGGAGAGCGTCACCGTGCCGCGCGTAGGCCACGCGCCGACGCTCGACGAACCCGAGGCGCAGGTGGCGATCGACGCGCTGCTGAAGCGGGTGGGCTGAAGCGGGTGGCCGCGAAGAAAAGCTAGCGGCATAAGGGCGCATGGCGTTGCGCATCCTCCACTGCCATTCGACCTTCTCGCTCGGCGGCAAGGAGGCGCGCGCGGTGCGGCTGATGAACGCGTTCGGCGACAAGGCCGAGCACGTCATCCTGAGCGCGATGCCGGGCCAGCTTGGCGCGCGCGATGCGATCGAGCGGAATGTGACAATCGCCTTTCCGGACGACGCGCCGCCTTTGACCGGCGCGCCGACGCCGCTCCGGCTGTGGCGGCTGGCGCGCTACATGCGCGGCTTCGATCTCGTCCTGACCTACAATTGGGGGGCATTCGACGCGGTGATGGCGCGGCGGCTCTTCGCCAAAATGCTCAAGCTTCCGCCGCTCGTCCATCATGAGGACGGCTTCAACGAGGACGAGGCGGAGCGGCTGAACCCGCGCCGCAACCTTTACCGCCGGCTCGGGCTGGGCGCGGCCTTCCGGCTGGTCGTGCCGTCCGAGCGGCTCCAGCGAATCGCGCGGGAGGCGTGGAAAGCCGCAGCCCTGCGCATCCCGAACGGCGTGCCCGTCGCGCGATTTGCCCAGCCGCCGCAAGCGGGCGCGATCCCGGGCTTCGAGCGGCAGCCGGGCGAGGTCGTGATCGGCACCGTGGCCGGTTTGCGCGCGGTCAAGAATTTGCCGCGCCTCGTCCGCGCCTTCGCGCTCATGGCGCACAAGCCGGCCCGGCTCGTGATCGTCGGCGAGGGGCCTGAGAGCGAGCGCATCGCCGCCGAAGCGCGGGCGCGGGGAGTCGCGGCGCGCCTGCTGATGCCCGGATTCCTGAGCGATCCGGCGCGATGGATCGGCCATTTCGACATCTTCGCGCTGTCCTCGGACTCCGAGCAATTCCCGATCTCGCTGATCGAGGCGATGGCGGCGGGCCTGCCGGCGGTCGCGACCCAGGTCGGCGACGTGCCCGCGATCGTCTCCGACGACAATCGGCCGCTGATCGTCGAGCCCGCCGACGAGGGCGCTTTCGCGGCCGCGCTCGACAGTCTGGCGGACCGTCCCGATTTGCGCAGGGCGATCGGGCTTGCCAATCGCGAGAGGGCCGCTTCTTCATTTGATGAAAATGCGATGATCGCGCATTATGGGCGGCTCTATGGTGAAGCCATCGGCCGTCCTGACGCGTTCATCGCCGCCGCATAGTCTGCCGCGCGGACTTATGTTATGAGCCGGAGCGTCGCCGGCTTGGAGGAATAATGTTCAAGGGAATCAAGCCGATCCTTTATGCGGGCCGCGAAGTGCTGCCGCTGATCGAGGGCGGCAAGGGCGTGTCCGCGACGAACGGGTTCAGCTCGGGCGCCTGGGCGGCGGCCGGCGGCATCGGCACCGTCTCCGCGGTCAACGCCGACAGCTACGATCCCGAGGGCAGGATCATCCCGCAGGTCTACCACGCCCTGACCCGGCGCGAGCGCCACGAGGAGCTCGTCCGCTACGCCGTCGACGGCGCCGTCGCGCAGGTCCAGCGCGCCTACGACATCGCCTCGGGGCGCGGCGCGATCAACATAAACGTGTTGTGGGAGATGGGCGGCGCCCAGCGCGTCCTCCACGGCGTGCTCGAGCGGACCAAGGGGCTCGTCTCGGGCGTCACCTGCGGCGCCGGCATGCCCTACAAGCTCTCCGAGATCGCCGCCTCTTATGGGGTCAACTACCTCCCGATCATCAGCTCCGCCCGCGCATTCAGCGCGCTTTGGAAGCGGGCTTATTCGAAGGCGGCCGAGTGGCTGGCGGCGGTGGTCTACGAGGATCCCTGGCTGGCCGGCGGCCATAACGGGCTTTCGAACGCCGAGGACCCGCTCGCGCCGCAGGACCCCTATCCGCGCGTGGCGGCGCTGCGCGAGACGATGCGCAGCGGCGGCATTCCGGACGCGGTGCCGATCGTCATGGCCGGCGGCGTCTGGAACCTGAAGGAATGGGAGCATTGGATCGACAATGACGAGCTCGGCCAGATCGCCTTCCAGTTCGGGACGAGGCCTTTGCTCACCAAGGAAAGTCCGATCCCCGAAGCGTGGAAGCAAAGGCTGATGACGCTGGAGGAAGGCGACATCCTCCTCCACCGCTTCTCGCCGACCGGCTTCTATTCCTCGGCCGTGCACAACCCGTTCCTCAAGAATCTCGAAGACCGCTCGCATCGCCAGATCGCCTTCACCAAGGAGCCGCTGGGCGATCACGCCTTCCAGCTCGACGTCGGCGTGATGGGCAAGAAGAATTATTGGGTGACCAAGGGCGACCTGCTCCACGCGCGCCAATGGTATGCCGAAGGCTTTACCGAGGCGCTGAAGACGCCCGACGAGACCCTCGTCTTCGTCACGGCCGAGGAAAAGCACATGATCCGCAAGGACCAGTCCGACTGCATGGGCTGCCTTTCCCAATGCGGCTTCTCGTCCTGGTCCGACACCGAGAAGAACACCACCGGCCGCCTCGCCGACCCCAGGAGCTTCTGCATCCAGAAGACGCTGCAGGACATCGCCCATGGCGGCCCGACCGAAAACAACCTCATGTTCGCCGGCCATTCCGCCTTCCGCTTCAAGAACGACCCGTTCTATTCGAACGGCTTCGTGCCGACCGTCAAGCAGCTCGTCGACCGGATTTTGACGGGAGCGTGATGCGAACCCTTGCCGCGGCCGCGCTGCTGATGCTCGCGACCGCTG
>DASQFO010000277.1:0-1791 GCA_035633095.1 Allosphingosinicella sp.
TCGATCTTCAGTTTGTGGAAGACGGCCTTGTTCAGATAGCCGAGCGACGAATAGCCCGTGCCGAAATCGTCGAGCGCCATCGAGACGCCGAGCGCACGGAGCCGCTTCAGCACGTCGATCGCATTGGCGCTGTCGCCCATGAACACCGATTCGGTCACTTCGAGCTCGAGCCTATTGGGCTGCAGGCGATATTTGCGGATCGCCTCGTTGATCGTGTTGGGCAACGCGGGGAAGATGAGCTGCTTGGCCGAGACGTTTACCGCGACCGAGATATGCTCGGGCCAGCAGGCGGCGGCGCGGCAGGCCTCCTCGATCACCCATTCGCCCAATTCCATGATCAGCCCCGATTCCTCGGCAAGCGGGATGAAATCGTTGGGCGGCACGATTCCGCGCGTCGGGTGGTTCCAGCGGATCAGCGCCTCGAAGCCGACCAGGCTCTGGTCGCCGGCATTGATAAGCGGTTGATAGAGCAGGTGGAATTGCTTGGCCTTGATGCCGATCCGCAGGTCCTGCTCGAGACGGAGGCGGTCCTCGGCCTCGTTCTGCATGTCGGCGTTGAAGAAGCAGCAGGTGCCGCGGCCCTGCCCCTTGGCCTGGTAGAGCGCGAGGTCGGCTTTCTGGATGAGGTCGTCGACGCTCTGGCCGTCGACCGGTCCGAAGGCGCAGCCAATCGAAACGCCGATCCTGATCTCGGCCTTGTCGATGTGGAAGGGCTCGGCGATCGCCGCGATCAGCCGCTCGGCGAGCGTCTCGACCATGCGCCGGCTCTGCGCGTCCTTGATGACGATGGCGAATTCGTCGCCGCCCATCCGCCCGACATGGCCGAACGGCCCGACTTCCTTCACCAGGCGCTGGGCGACGCTTTTCAGCACCGCGTCGCCTTTCGGGTGGCCGAACGTGTCGTTGACCGGCTTGAAGCCGTCGAGGTCGAGGAACAGGATCGCGCACGGCGTGTCGCCGCCGGCCGAATTGGACAGGGCCTCGCCGAGCAGCTGGCGGACGCGGCCGCGATTGGGGAGGCCGGAAAGCACATCCACATTGGCGAGGTTGGTCAGCCGCTCCTGAGTCCTGCGGACGTCCGTCACGTCCTGGCCGACGCCGCGAAAACCCTGAAACTGTCCGGCCATGTCGATGATCGGATCGCCCGACAGGCTGATCCAGCGCTTGCCCCGCCTGGTGCTCAGCTCCATTTCGAGGTTGGCGAAAGCCTGGCGCGACAACAGGATGCGGCCGAGCGCGCTGGTGCCGCCCAGCGCCGCGGGCAGCGAATGGCCGGCCAGCTGGGTGGTCGAGCGCCCGAGCAGGGCGGTCATCCGCGAGGAGATGTAGACGACGCGATTCTCGCTATCGACCTGCCACAGCCAGCCGACGCCGCGATGCTCATATTCGTTCAGCAGCTGGCGGATCGATTCGGCCTCGGCCCGGGTTCGGGCGAGGACCTTCAACTGGCCGAAGATCCAGCGGGTGAGCCGCACCACGCTGAACGCGCCGACTCCGGCGAGCAGGACGAAGGTGAGCGCGAGCTTGGGGTCGAGCGCGGCGCCGCCATAATAATAAGCGAGGCAGAAGCTGCCCGTCAGCGTCGCGATCCAGGCGACGGCGGCCGACGGGATCGCGGCCAGCGCGATCGCGGTCGAGATCATCGCCGCCATCGCCCCGCCGATCACGACCTGCACGTGCGGCGGCTGGGTGGCGAAGGCCCAGGTCGGAAGCGCCGACCAGAGGCCGGCAAGGCCGACCGTCTCGATCACCGCGAACCATTGGGCGCGGGGGCGGGCGGTGCGGCTGCCG
>DASQFO010000278.1:0-3197 GCA_035633095.1 Allosphingosinicella sp.
TTTCCCCGGCAAAGGTGGCGGCGTGGGCCGGCGCGGGAGCCGCGCGGCTCGCATGCTTACAGCCATGGGTCGGTGCGGGAAACCGGTCGAGGGGTCGGGCTTCAAAAATGTCCCGCGAGCGATCCGGCATAGGGATCGTTCGCGGGCGGCGGCGAAATCGGCGATCGGCTTTCAAGCTGCGCAGGGTCACTTCAGGCGATCCCGGCGCTGCTTCCGGCCATCACGGCCAGGGTGCTGGCGAAGACGCTCATGGTCGTGAGCGAGGCGGCGACGGCGTACAGGGTCTTGCGGATCATTGTTCTTCTCCTTGATGTGCCGGCGAGGCGGCGATTGTTTTCAAAAAGTGCTTCGGTCGGTTCAGGCGATCACGCCGCTGGTTCCGCCGGCCATGATGGCGAGGGTGCTGGCGAAAACGCTGAGGGTCGTGAGCGAGGCGGCGAGGGCGTACAGGCTGTTGCGGATCATCTTTCTTCTCCTCATCACCACCGGCGGAATTGCCGTGGCAGGACCTATCTACCCCGTCCCCGAATCGGCATCCTGAGCGGGCGCTGGAATCATCCTGTTCCAGAATCTTTCCAGAATCGGCGCCGGCCGCGCCCGATTCGGCATGCCGCCGAGGGAGATCGAACTCGGATCGGAATCCTGCTAGGATCGTCAGCGATGTCCGCCGCTTAGGCCAATGCGGCGGGCCGTCGGAGGCGAATCGATGTCGACCGTGGGGGGTTCGGGAGACTGTCTTGCCTTCGGCGATTTCACGATCGACCGGACCGACGAACGCCTGCTCGGCCCCCACGGCCCGGTCCGGCTCGGCAACAAGGCCTATCGCGTGCTGGTGCTGCTGGCCGAGCACGAGGGCAAGCTTTTGACCAAGGACGCGCTGTTCTCGTCGGTCTGGGACGGCACGGTCGTCAGCGAATCGGCGCTGACCTCGGTGATCAAGGAGCTGCGCCGGGGCCTCGGCGACGAATCGCGGTCGCCGCGCTACATCGAGAGCGTTTACGGGCGCGGCTATCGATTGCTGGCCGAAGTCAGGCACGGGCCCGCGGCGGTCGTCCGCTCCGAACCGGAAGCCGCCAAACCGACTCCCGCGCCGCGCGGCGCCGGGCTCGGCAGGCCGGCGCTGGGCGCCGAGCCTCAAGCACCGCCCCTCATGCCAGGCTCCTCGGAACCGGCTCGGGCGGCGCACCCGACCAACCTGCCGGCGCGGCGCGGGGAGCTTGTCGGGCGCGAGGCGGCAATGGTCGAACTGGCGGCGCTCAGCATGAGCCACCGACTGCTGACGCTCTGTGGGGCCGGCGGGCTCGGCAAGACGCGCCTGGCTATGGAGCTTGGACGCGACCTGCTCCCGCGCTTTCCGGACGGCGTCTGGTTCGCCGCGCTCGACCGGGTCACCGATCCCGGTCTGCTGCCCGAAGCGCTGCTGACGATGTTCGGGATTCGAAATACGGGAGACCGGCCGCCCGCCGAGGAATGGGCGCGTCGCATCCAGCGCAAGACAATGCTGCTCATCCTCGACAATGCCGAGCACCTGCTCGGGGCAGTTGCGGACCTCGCCGCCGCGCTGTTGGACGACGCGCCGGCGCTGACGATCCTCGTCACCAGCCGCGAGCCTCTGGGAATCGCCGACGAGCAGGTCTGGCGGGTGCCCGCGCTCGCCTTGCCGGAGATGGACGACATCGAGGCGCTGCAGGCGGCCCCGGCGGCGCAACTGCTCATCGAGCGGATCGCCGCGACGATGGGAAGCTGGACGATGCCCGAGGCCGACGCGGCAACCATCGCCGCGATCTGCCGCCGGATGGACGGAATTCCTCTCGCGATCGAGCTCGTCGCTCCCCGTTTCGCGCACATGACGCCGCAGGAAGTCCTTGCCGGGATCGAGGACCGCTTTCGGCTACTCGGCCGCGGCAGCCGCACGGCGCCGCAGCGTCAGCAAACGCTCCACGCCACGTTCGACTGGTCGTACGATCTGCTCGCCGAACCCGAGCGTATTTTGCTGCGGCGACTCTCCGTCTTCAGCGGTCGCTGGTCCCTGGACGCGACCGAGAACATCGCGGCCGGCGGAGATCTCGCCAAGGCGGACGTGCTCGACGCCCTCGCCGCGCTCGTCCACAAGTCGCTGGTGGTCGCGGAAACCAGGCCCGGCGGCTCGCGCTACCGCCTGCTCGACACGACGAGCGCCTATGCCGCCGAGAAGTTGGGCGAAGCCGGCGAGGAGGACGAGTATGCCGAGCGCCATGCGCGCTATTATTGCGAGATCGCCGGCCGCGCGCACGATAGCTTCGAGACGACGCCGGGCAACAGCTGGCGCGCGGCTTTCGTGCCCGAGCTCAACAACTTCCGCGCGGCGATGCGCTGGGCGTTCGGCCCCAAGGGCGACGCCGAAATTGGTATCGCCCTGGCGTCGCATACCGGGCACTTGCTCGTCGGCCAGGGCCTGCTGCGCGAAGCGCGGCAGTGGGTCGACCTTGCCGCAGAGCGCCTGTCGAAGGCGACGCCGCCGGGCATCGCCGCCTTCATCCACATGGGACGGGCGTTCACCTTCGCCGTAGGGGCGGCGGGGCACGCGAAGAGCGCTGAGGCGGGTGTGGCACTCGCGCGCAAGGCCGGCGAGCCGCTGCTGCTGGCGCGGACCCTCAACATCCTGGGCGTCTCCCACTTTTACTCTGCGCCCGACAAAGCGGAGGCGGCGCTTTCCGAAGCGGTGTCGCTGGCGAGCCCGTCCGGCCGATCGAAAACGCTGGCGACCAGCCTGATGCTGCGCGCGCTGTTGACGCAGCTTCGCGGCGATCATGACGCGGCCGAGCGCGACCGGGCCCAAAGCATCGAGATGTTGACGGCGCTGGAAGACCTCATTTCGCTGCCCCTCGTCCTCGGCCATCAGGTGGAGGCGAGGATCGAGATCAGCGACCTCGTCGGCGCGACCGCCGCCGCCCGTCAGGCGATCGAGGCCCGGCAGTCGTTGCAGACCAATGTTCGCTCGGCCCATGCCGCGAACCACCTCGCGGCGTGTCTCCTGCTGGCCGGGGAGACAGAGGAGGGACGCCGCTGGGCGGAGCAGGCGCTCGCCGAAGCGGTCGATGCCGGGCAGGAGCGTTCGCGCATGCTGGCGATCCAGAGCCTCGCGCTGGCTGCTTGCCGCGACAACGCGCCGGAACTTGCGGCGCGGCTGCTCGGTTTCGTCGATGCCGCGAGCGTCC
>DASQFO010000279.1:0-5268 GCA_035633095.1 Allosphingosinicella sp.
TCGACAGCGACTACATGGATTGGGCGATGCCCATCATACAGCGGCGCATTACGCAGGCTGGCGTTCGGCTCGCACATCATTTGAACCTCGCGTTCGACCCGGCCTATCGCGGCTGAAGGGACGCGTGGTCGACACTTGCTCGTCAGCGCAGGCGCTTGCTCGCGAACGCGCGTCCCGACCCGCTTTTCAAATAGCGCTCAAAGGCTGCGGCGGTATCCGGGCTCGCAAAGTAGTGAGAGGAAAGCAGCCGCCACGGCTTGAACTTCGACGTGTGCGGCGACTGCCCCGCATTGTGGCTGGTCAGCCGGGCTGCGACATCCTTGCAGAGGCCGGTGTAGAATTGGTCCGGATGGGCAGTGCTCTGAAGAATGTAGACGTGATTCAGACGTCGTAGTCCTCCTTCGCTCGTGCAGAGCTACGGCGGACAGCCTTCGCCTCGCAAGGCCCCGGCTGGCTTGCCAGCCGAAGCCGCGCAGCGGCGAAGGCTGGTGGAGCCGAGGGGGATCGAACCCCTGACCTCTGCAATGCCATTGCAGCGCTCTCCCAGCTGAGCTACGGCCCCGAACCCTTGCTCCCGGGCGGGCCGGGAGGCTGGAGGCGCCGCATGTAAGCGAGGCGCCAGCGGGGCGCAAGGGGCCGTCAGGCGACCCGCTCGAGCCCAAGCCAATCGGCCATCGTCCGCAGCTCGGCGCCCAGACGCTCCGCCGTCTGCGCAGGCGCGCCCGGCTCGAGGTGCAAATTGCGCACGAGCAGCCGCCCGCGCTGCCGATCCGCCTTGAGGTCGACGCGGGCGACCAGCGCCTCGTCCATCAGGAAGGGCAGCACGTAATAGCCGTGGACGCGCTTTTCGGCCGGCGTGTAGATTTCGATGCGGTAGCGGAAATTGAACAGGCGTTCGGCGCGGGCGCGTTCCCAGATCAGGGGGTCGAAGGGGGCGAGCAGGGCCTGGCCGGCGATGCGGCGGGGGCGTCGGGCTTCGGCGTGGAGGAAGGCGCCCTGGCGCCATCCTTCCACCGACACCGGCAGGAGCGTGCCCGCTTCGACCAGCCCGGCGATCGCGGCGCGGGTCGCGTCGAGGCCGAGACGGAAATAGTCGCGGAGGTCGGCGGCGGCGGCGATGCCGAGGGCGCGGGCTGAAATCTCGATCAGCCGGCGGTGGGCTTCGGCTTCGTTCGGGGTCGGAAGGGCGAGGATCTCCCCGGGGATCACCCGCTCGGTGAGGTCGTAGACGCGCTCGAAGCCGGCGCGGCGGGTGGCGGTGGCGATGCGGCCGGCGAAGAACAGATATTCGAGCGTCCGCTTCGTCGCGCCCCATTCCCACCAGCCGGAGCGGCTCTTGCCATGCTCGAAATCCGACGCCGCCAGCGGGCCCTCGGCGCTCAGGCGGGCGAGGACCGCCTCGGCTTCGGCGCGGCGTTCATGCGCGAAGGCGCGCATCGATTTCCAGCCCGCCTCGCCGCGCCCGGCGCGGGCCATGCGCCAGCGCAGCAACGGGTGGAGCGCCAACGGCACCAGCGAGGCTTCATGCGCCCAATATTCGAACAGCTTGCGCTCGGACTTGCGGCCCCAGGCGGCGCGGTCGATCAGCGCGGTGTCATAGGGGCCGAGCCGCGAGAAGGCGGGCAGATAATGGGCGCGGACGAGGACGTTGACGCTGTCGATCTGGTGGAGCGCGACCCTCCCCAGAGTGCGACCGAGCGGCGCCCAGCCGGTCACCGGCCGGCGCGGCGTGCCGAAGCCCTGCGCGGCGAGCGCGATCCGGCGGGCGGCGGCCAGCGAAAGCGTGTAGGAAATGGGGACAGTCACCAGTGACTGTCGCCTTCGGCTAGAACCGCCGCCCGAACCTTATCCCGATCGTCCGCGGCGTCGCCACAAACGTGTAGATTTTGGGCCCGAGCGCGGTCTGGCCGAAGGGGTCGCCGCAGACGAACTCGTTGCAGTTGATCGAGCTCCCCAACGCGCCGCGCGCGTCGAAGATGTTGCGGACGAACAGCTCCCCGCTCCAGCCGCCGCTCCTGATGCCGGTGCTGAAATCGACGAGGTTGGTGCTCCTCAGCATGCCGTAAATGGCCTGCTGGTCGATCCTGAGGTCGCGCGTCCGGCTGCCCTCGTGCGATGCGGTGAGCTGGAAATGCCCCTGCGTGTCGCCGCTGCCGAGCGGGAATTCGTAGCGCAGCCGGGCATTGCCCTTGAACCGCGCGGTGAGCGGCAGCCGGGTTCCCGCGGGCGCGAGCGGGGTCGTGTTGCTGGTCTCGGCATCGTTATAGGCGCCGCCGAAGCTGATCGACAGGCCGTCTGCCGGCCGCGCCAGCACGTCGAACTCGATGCCGCGGATGCGGGCGTTGCCGGCGTTCTGGATTTCGGTGAGGCCATTGGCGCCCAGGAACGACAATTGGACGTTGGTCCAGTCGAGCTGGTAGATCGCGGCGTTGAACCGGAGGCGGTTGTTGAGCCAGTCGGTCTTGAGGCCGAGCTCGTAATTGGCGATGAAGTCGGCGCCGTAGGGCGGCAGCGTGCCGCGCCGGTTGACGCCGCCGGGCCGGAAGCCGCGCGACCAGGTCGCGTAGACGAGCGCGTCCTCGTTGATCCGCCAGGTCAGGTTGAGGCGATGGATGAAGCCGGTGGCCTCCGACCTTTTCGGGCCGCCGCTGCCGTCGTCCGTGCCCAAATTCTGGCACGGCGATTGCGGGACGGACGGCGGCAACAACACGCCGTTGGCGTCACGGAAGCAGGCGGCGACGCCGGTCGAGCCGCTGAAGCCGTCGGAATATCCGAAGAAGCCGGTGAGCGTGTTGTCGAACTTGTAGAGGCGGCCGCCGCCGGTCAGCGTCAGCTGCGGCAAGATGTCCCAGGAGAGTTCGCCGAAGACCGCATAATCGCGGTCGATGCGAATCTGCTGGGTCAGCCATATGTTGCTGTCGGTGCCCGGCACGGTGATCGCGTCGGCGATGTTGTCGATGATGTAGTTCTGCTCGATCGAGTGCTGCTGGCGCTGGTAGAAGATGCCGGCGATGAGCCGCAACGGCCGGTCGGCCGGCGAGGCGAGACGCAGCTCGTGGCTCATCCGGCGGAAGCTGTCGTCCGAGACGATATACTGGTTCGGGTTCACCTGGTTGCCGGCATTGTCGTAGAAATATCGGGCATAGCCGGCGAGCGCGTCATAGAAATAGGCATAGTCGACATAGTCGAACTGGCCGTTTTGCTGGCGCTGCATATAGGCGCCGGCATAGGTCAGGTCGAAATTGCCGATCCGGCCCTCGACGGTGAGCGCGGCCTGGTACCAGCGGTCGTTGAACCGCTCGGGGTTGAACTGCTGGACCTGCAATTCGCCAAGGCCGCGCTCCTGGGTGAACGAGCCGTGGCTCAACTGGCGCTGCGCCATGATCGAGGGCGTCACCGTCCAATGCTCGTTGAGCTCGATCCTGAGCGCGGCGCGGGCGCCGTAGGTGTCGACGTCGTTATAATCCTCTTCGACGAAGGGAGCGTTGCTGAAGGGGATGTCGTCGCCGGGCAGATCGACGAGGTCGCCGTTAATGTCCACCTGCATGATCGGAAAGACGATGGTGCCCGGGATGTTGTCGATATAGCCGGCATCGTGGCGGTACCAGCCGACGACGCGGAGCGCGACATTGCTCGAGATCGGGGCGTTGATGAATGCCTCGCCGCTATAGCCGAAACCGCCGTGGGCGACGCTGTTCAGCTCGAGATTGGCCTCGCCGTAGAAGCTGGTCGTGTCCGGCCGGTTGGTGATGATCCTGACCGTGCCGGCCTGGCTCGACGCGCCATAGAGCGTGCCCTGCGGCCCGGCCAGCGCCTCGACCCGGGCGATGTCGAAGATGTGGAGATCGAGCGCGCCGGTGATGGTCGTGATCGGCTGCTCGTCGAGATAGGTGCCGACGGATGGGAGCGAGGCCGAGTGGTTGGCGTTCTCGCCCGAGGCGACGCCGCGGAAATAGACGTTGGCCGAGCCCGGGCCGAGCGAGCGGAAGGAAAGGCTCGGCACGAGGCGGGCATAATCGTTGAACTCGTCGACCTGGAGCTCGTCGAGCGTCTCGGTCCCCATCGCCGTGATTGCGATCGGCACGTCCTGGAGATTTTCGGCGCGGCGCTGCGCGGTGACGACGATGTCGCCGTCGTCGTCGGCCGGGGCGGCCGGCTGCGCGCCGGGCTGGACGGGGGCGGGTGGGTCCTGCGCCAATGCGGTGCCGGTCGTGCAGAGCATGGTCGTGGTGAGCAGGCCAAGGCCGGCGAGCCTTTTGGCGGCGGACGAAAGTCGCATGTTCCCCTCCCCAGGCGAGTGCTGTCCGCAGCCTCTTCCGCTTTTGCCCTCGCGTCAAACTGGTTTTGGACGCGCCACGAACGAGGGGCGCAGATGTGACGGTTTTGTCACGCTCCCTGACCTGGCCCCAGCGCGTCTTTCAGCGGCCGCAGCCAGGGCTCGTAGGCGCGCCACGCCTCGATCCCCTCGCGGTTGATCGGGCGGCGCACCTGCTCAGAGCTCGCCGTCCTCACCGCGCGCTCGTTCTCATGGAACCTCAGGCAGGCGGGATCGAAGGGCAGGCCGAGATGGCCGAGCATCAGGCGCACTTGGCTTTCCGGATCGTCGACCATCGCTTCGTAGGCGACGCGGTGGACGCGGCCGGGCTGAACGGCGTCGAAATGCGCCATCAAATCCACATAGTCGCGATAATATCGGCCGAGCTCGGCAAGGTCGTAGCTGAAGCCCTGGCCGCGCGCGAAATGCTGCTTGAAGTTGGAAAAGCAGCAGCCGAGCGGATGGCGCCGCGCGTCGATGATCTTCGCGTTCGGCAGGATCAGCCGGATCAGGCCGACATGCGCCCAATTGTTCGGCATCTTGTCGATGAAGAAGGGCCGATCGGTCTTCCTGTGGATGCGTGTGGCCTCGAGATACTCCTCGCCGAGCGCCCTCAACTCATCCGCGCCGAGATCGGCGAGACATTCGGGATAGGCCGAAAGTTCCGATTTCGATTTCCTCGCCCCGAGCTTCTTGGCCAGCGCGGGAATGTCGGGCAGCTCCATCGTGCCTTCGATCCTCTCATGGCTGGCGAGGATCTGTTCGATCAGGGTCGATCCCGCGCGCGGCATGCCGAGGATGAAAATCGGATCCGGGGCGGAGCAGCCCTGGCCCGCGCGGCTTGAGAAGAATTCCGGGGTGAACAGGGCGATCGAGCGGCGGACATGGGCGCCGATCTCTTCGGGATCATAGTCGATCGCGGCGCGGCGCAGCCGGTTCCCTTCGGCATAATG
>DASQFO010000280.1:0-2154 GCA_035633095.1 Allosphingosinicella sp.
GGCCGGCCCGGCTGCCTGATCTCGATGATCGACGGCGCCTTTCCGAACGCCAATGCGCTCGCGCGCGAACGGGCCGACCGGCGCGCGGAGGGCTTTCGCTGCGGGGTCGATACCCCCGAGCGCGGCGCGGAATAGGCTCCCTATCCCCCGCGCGCGACCGCGATGCCATGTCCGCTGCCGCGCGTTTATGCAACGGCGGCAGCGGCGGCAACCGGCTTCAGCGCGGCTGGGCGGGATTGGCTCCCCGGCCCGCCAGCCTCGTGTCGACCGGCGGGTTCCAGGTCGCGGTCAGCACGCGGCCGTCGGCGCCGGCCGTGCATTCGAAGCTGTAGCGCCGGTCGGTCGTGACGAACATGTTGATCCGGGTGCGGCGCGAATTGCCGGAAATCTCGGCGATTCGCTGCGAGCGGATCTGGTCCCGCGGGAATGCGCGGAGCATTTCGGCCCGGCACTGGGCGACGGCCCGGCCCTCGGCCTCGGATGCCGCGGCGGCGGGGGAAGCGGTCCACAGCGCCGAACCGATGAGGACGGGCGCGAGGAGCAATGCAATGTTACGAACGCTTGTCATGGTCACCTCCATCTGCTATTTATGTACCTTACGGTATAGTACAGAAATGCCGATGGCAAGAGTTATTTAACGTATGGTACAAAAAAATTCGACCGCCCAGAGCGCCCCCAGAGGGCGCCCGCGCAGCTTCGATACCGATGAGGTGCTCGACCGGGTGCGCGACACCTTCT
This sequence comes from Allosphingosinicella sp., assembly GCA_035633095.1. GTDB lineage: Bacteria > Pseudomonadota > Alphaproteobacteria > Sphingomonadales > Sphingomonadaceae > Allosphingosinicella. The sequence goes on from DASQFO010000280.1 coordinate 739, forward strand.
GGCGCTACGGCTATGCGGGCACGTCGATGGACCAGCTCTCGGCGGCCACCGGCTTGCACAAACCGAGCCTGTACGGCGCCTTCGGCGACAAGAAGAAACTCTACCTCGCCGCGCTCGACAATTATCTCGCCGACGTTCGCGCCGAGTTCGCCGAGGCGTTCGCCATTCCAGACCTGTTCGAATCGCTCGAGGCGATGACCGAATGGTCGATCGACAAGTTCATGGGCAAGGACGAGCTCGGCACCGGCTGCTTCATGATGCACACGGCCATGCCCGAGGCGAGCGAGGATCCGGATATCTCGCGGGCCGTGCGGGAATCGATGGATTCGCTCGATCGGGCCCTCGTCCGCCGCTTCGAAAAGGCGATGGAGGCAGGACAGATTTCGGCCGAGGCCGACCCCCATGCGCTGGCGATGGTGATGGTCGCCAACCATTACGAAATTTCCGGCCGCGCGCGGGCGGGCTATGCGCGCGCCGAGCTGCGCGCGCTGGCCGACCGGGCGATCAAGCTGGTCAAGGCGATGGCCGGCGCGCCGGCCTGACAAGCAAACTCCCCTCCCGTGCGGAGCGGGAGGGGAGAGCGTTCGCCCCGGACTGCTGGAGGGGGCGAAGGGGCCCGTCGATCAGCGTTCGAGGTCGGTGTCGTTCGCTTCGCGCCATTGGCGCGCGGTCCGGCAGACGCGGCGGATGATGCGCGATTCGCTGGGCCTTTCGTTGACGCAGATCCGGCGCTGGTCGTCATCGCGCGCGGGCGGCTGCGCCGCCTGCTCGGCCTGGGCGTTGGATTGGCCGCTCTCGAAGGCGGCGGCGGGAGCAGCCGAGGCGCACAAAGCGGCGGCGGCGGCGGCGATCATGAACTTACGCATGGGGACAATCCTTTGACTCGCGTTGAACCTCACGCGGTCTCGCCCCCTACGGCCGCGCAATCACCGTCTTACAAGGCTAAGACAGCAAGCGCATTGACCGTCCTTGCTAAATTTGTAGCACCTCCGTTCCGTGTCCGCCTTCACCGTTGATTTCGCTTGGTTCTCAGCGTCGGATCGGCGCTTGCGGGGTCGTCTGGCCAGGGATGCCGGGGATAGCGGCCGCGCATTTCCCGGGCGACGTCCGCCCAGCTTCCCTTCCAGAAGCCGGGCAGATCGCGGGTCGTCTGGATCGGCCGGCCGGCGGGCGAGGTCAGGCTCAGCACCAGCGGCACGCTGCCTCCGGCCAGCGCCGGATGATCGGTGAGCCCGAACAGGGTCTGGACCCGCGCGGTGACCGCGGGTCCGCCCTCGGCCTGATAGTCGATCTCATGGCGGCTGCCGGCGGGCGTCTCGAAATGGCTCGGCGCCAGCCGGTCGACGGCCTTGCGTCCCGCCCAGCCGAGCATCGCGTCGAGCGTCGCCGACAAGGCGCCCGCATCCATGTCCCCGA
>DASQFO010000281.1:0-3831 GCA_035633095.1 Allosphingosinicella sp.
GAGCTGTTCGACCTCATAGACAAGTTCGCCGGCTACGGCTTCAACCGCTGCCACGCCGCGCCTTACGCCCTGCTCGCCTATCAGACCGCGTGGCTGAAGGTGCACCATCCGGTCGAATTCTACGCCGCCTCGATGTCCTTCGACATGGCGCAGACCGACAAGCTCGCCGTCTTCATCGACGACATGCGGCGCATGGGCGTCGCCTGCCTTCCCCCCTCGATCAACGCCAGCGGAGCCGATTTCTCAGTCGAGCCGCACCCCGAATCGCACGCGGTCCGCTATGCGCTCGGCGCGCTGAAGGGCGTCGGCGAGAAGGCGATGGAGCAACTCGTCGAAGAGCGGAGCACGAACGGCCCCTTCGCGAGCCTCGACGATTTCGCCGCGCGGATCGACCCGCGCCTGCTCAACCGCCGCCAGATCGAAAGCCTCGCCGGCGGCGGCGCCTTCGATGGCATCGCCGAGCGCTGGGCGGTCGCCGCCGCGGCCGAGACCATCCTTTCGGCCGCGTCCAGCGCCGCCGATGCGCGGGTCAGCGGGCAGGGCGGCCTGTTCGGCGAAGGCCCGGCCAATGTCGTTCCGATCCGCATGCCGACCGGCGAGAACTGGACTTTGGCCCAGCGCATGGCCGCCGAGAAGGAGAGCTTCGGCTTCTATTTCTCGGCGCACCCGGTCGACAATTACCGGCACCTCGCGCTCGCCCACGGCGCCAGGCGCTTCGCCGACCTTGCCGGCCTGGCGGCCCCGGCCGAAGGCGGCCGCACCCCCGCGGTGATGGCCGGCCTCATCGAGGACACGCGCTGGCGAACCTCCGCGCGCGGCCGCCGCTACATGATCGCAACCCTCTCCGATTCTTCGGGCCAGTTCGAAGCCACCATCTTCGACGACGCGGTCGCCGAGCAGGTAGCGGCCGCCGCCAAGGCGGGTCACTGCGTCCTGATCGGCGCCGAGCTCGACCGCCGCGCGGGAGAGGAGACGCCCCGGGTCACCATCCGCTCGCTCCAATCCTTCGAAAGCCTCGCCAGGCGCAGCCGCCTCCAGATCGAGATCGATGTCGAGGACGAGACCGCGCTCCGGCGGCTCGCGGCCGAGGTCGCGGGCGAGCATGGCGGGACCGGCGTGCTGCGTCTCAACGCGCAATGGGGAAAGGGCGCCGCGGACGTCGTGCTCGGCCGCGACTTCCTCCTCGACGCCGAGTTGGTCGAGCGGCTGCTCCGGATCGAGGGCGTGGCCTCGGCAAATCTCAGCGTCGTGCCCCTTGACCAACCTCGGCTCGCGCAGGCATCCTGACTTCCTTGAGGGAAGGGGCAGCTATGTTTGGCGGAATGCAGGATTACGAGCTGCGCGTCCCGCGGCTGATCGAGCATGCCGAGCGCGAGCACGGCGGCCGCGAGATCGTCACCCATTGGGCCGACGGGACGATGACCAGGACCGACTGGGCCGGCATCGCACGCGATTCGAGGAAGCTCGCGCAAGCGCTTGAAAAGCTTGGCGTGAAACGCGGCGACCGGGTCGCGACCTTGGCCATGAACCACAGCCGTCACCTGGTCGCCTGGTACGGCGCGATCGGCATGGGCGGAGTCATCCACACGATCAATCCGCGCCTGTTCGAGGAGCAGCTCGTCTACATCGCCAACCATGCCGAGGATAAGGTCCTGCTTTACGACAAGGCCTTTTCGGGCCTCGTCGACCGGCTGAAGCCGCAATGGTCGACGATCGATCATTATGTCTGCTTCGACAATGGCGAGTTCGAGGCGCTGATCGCCGCCGAGGACGGCGATTATGCGTGGGTCGAAGGCTCCGAGCGCGAGCCATGCATGCTCTGCTACACGTCGGGCACGACCGGCAATCCCAAGGGCGTGCTCTACGAGCATCGCTCCTCGGTCATCCACGCCATGGCCGAGATCGCGCCGTCCTGTTTCGATCTGAGCCCGAGCTCGGTGGCGCTGCCGATCGTGCCGATGTTCCACGCCGCCGCCTGGGGCCTGCCTTTCTCGGGCGCGATGGCGGGGGTCAAGTTCGTCTATTCCGCCGTCAACGATCCGGTCGTTTTGTGCCGGCTGATGAACGAGGAGAAGGTGACCCATTCGGCGGGCGTGCCGACGGTCTGGCTCGGCATGTTCCAGCATATGGACGCGACCGGTGAGAAGCCCGAGCATTTGCGGATCGTCACCATCGGCGGCTCGGCCGCGCCGCGCACGATGATCGAGCGGCTGATGAGGATGGGCATCCGCGTCGGCCACGCCTGGGGCATGACCGAGACCTCGCCGATCGGCACGATCGGGTCGCCGCCGGCCAATTGGGACGAATTGAGCTTCGAGGAGCAGGTCGATCTGGTCGCCAAGCAGGGCCGGGTGCCGTTCGGGGTCGAGCTGCGCGTGATCGACGACGAGGACAAGCTTCAGCCGCGCGACGGCCTGAGCTCGGGGCGCCTGCAGATCCGCGGCCCGTGGGTGATCCGCCGCTATTTCCAGGACGAGAAAGGCGACTGCACCGGCGAAGACAATTGGTTCGACACCGGCGATGTCGCCGTCATCCACCCGTGCGGGACGATGCAGATCACCGACCGCTCGAAGGACGTGATCAAGTCCGGCGGCGAATGGATCAGCTCGGTCGAGCTCGAAAATGCCGCGGTCGGCTGCCCCGGCGTCGCCGAAGCCGCGGCGATCGGCGTCCGCCATCCGAAATGGGACGAGCGGCCGCTGCTGCTGGTGGTCCGCAAGGAGGGCTCGGAGGTCTCGAAGGACGACATCCTCGAGCACCTCACGCACCATGTCGCCAAATGGTGGCTGCCCGACGAAATCCTGTTCGTCGACAGCCTCCCGCACACCGCGACCGGCAAGCTGCTCAAGACCGCGCTGCGCGACCAATATCGGGACTATGCGCTCGCCAGCGCCTGACGATTAATTTACCTCTGTGCGCTATCGCGCGCCCATGACTTCGATGAGCCGGATAGCGGTGGCGCCGGACCGGTCAGGCGTGGCGCCTGTCCGTGGCGAAGCCGCGTCTTCGGCGGCCGGGGTCGACATCCGCTTCCATGACGCCGCCGGGGCGATTGAAGCGCTGGCGCATGACTGGGTCCGCCTCGCCGCGGAAGCGGCCGAGCCCAACGCCTTTGCCGAGCATTGGTTCGTCGCCGCGTCGTTGCGCGCATTCGCCGCCGGGCGCGACGTGCGGCTCCTGGAAGCGCGGCGCGCCGGCCGGCTGATCGGCCTGCTGCCGCTGACGATCGAGCAAGGCTATGCGCACCTGCCCGTCCGCTTCGTTCAGAATTGGTACCACGATCACGCCTTCCTCGGCACGCCGCTCGTCGCGGCCGGCGAGGAGCGGGCCTTCTGGGCCGCGGCGATCGAAGCGCTGGGCCGCAGCGATTGGGCGCCCGGCTTCCTGCACCTGTGGGGCATTGCCGAAGGCGGCCCGGTCCATCGCGGCCTGGCCAAGGGCGCGATCGTCCACCGCCGGTTTCGCGCGTTCCTCGACAGCGATCTCGCGCCGCAAGCCTATTTCGAACGCGCGGTCCGCCCGAAGAAGCGCAAGGAACTCCGCCGCCTGCGCAACAGGCTCGCCGAGCAAGGGCCAATTGCCTGTCGCGTCCTCGACGACCGCGACGAACTCGACGCCTGGTGCGACGCCTATCTCGCGATGGAGGCGGCCGGATGGAAGGGTCAGGCCGGCTCCGCCCTCGTCGACGATCCGCGCACCGAATCCTTCTTCCGCGACGTCGTTGCCGCGGCCTGGTCCGCCGGGCGGCTCCAGTTCCTGCGGCTCGAAGTCGGCGCCCGCCCGGTCGCGATGCTGGTCAATTTCCTCACCGCCCCGGGCAGCTTCTCGTTC
>DASQFO010000282.1:0-2052 GCA_035633095.1 Allosphingosinicella sp.
CTGGACGGTCGAGCAATGGATCGAACGGCGCGAGCGCGACCCCAAGGCGGTCGAGGAGGCCGCGCGCGCTTCGATGGCGGTCCATGTCGAGGCGATGCTCGCCTTTCGAGCGATGGGCGTGCCGACCTTCGACTATGGCAACAATATCCGCCAGGTCGCCCGGGACGAGGGCGTGACCCATGCCTTCGATTTTCCCGGCTTCGTGCCCGCTTATGTGCGCCCGCTCTTCTGCCGGGGGATCGGGCCGTTCCGCTGGTGCGCGCTGTCGGGCGACCCGGAGGACATCTATCGCACCGATGCGCGCGTGAAGGAGCTGATGCCCGATGACGCGCACTTGCACCAGTGGCTGGACATGGCGCGCGCGCGGATCGCGTTCCAGGGCCTGCCGGCGCGGATCTGCTGGGTGGGGCTTGGGCAGAGGCACCGGCTCGGCCTCGCCTTCAACGACATGGTCGCGTCGGGCGAATTGAAGGCGCCGGTGGTGATCGGCCGCGACCATCTCGATTCGGGGTCGGTCGCCAGCCCCAATCGCGAGACCGAGGCGATGAAAGACGGCTCCGACGCCGTCTCGGACTGGCCGTTGCTCAACGCGCTTCTCAACACCGCGTCGGGCGCGACCTGGGTGTCGTTCCATCATGGCGGCGGCGTCGGCATGGGCTATTCGCAGCATGCCGGGATGGTGATCGTCGCCGACGGCACGCCTGAAGCGGCGCGGCGGCTCGAGCGGGTGCTGTGGAACGATCCCGGCACCGGCGTCATGCGCCACGCCGACGCGGGCTATGAGGAGGCGATCGCCTGCGCGCGCGAGCAGGGGCTCGATCTGCCGATGGTGAGCCTGTGATCACGCTGAGGCCCGGATCGGTCACGCTGGCCGAGCTGCGCGCGGTCTGGGACGGCGCACCGGTCCGGTTGCACGACGATGCGTGGAGCGCGATCGAAGCCTCCGCGGCGAGCATCTCGCGGATCCTTGCCAGCGGACGCACCGTCTACGGCGTCAATACCGGCTTCGGCATCCTCGCCCAGACCCGGATTCCGGCCGACCGGCTGGCCGAGCTCCAGACCAATTTGATACTCTCGCACAGCTGCGGCCTCGGCGACGCCCTCGATCCCAGGATCGTGCGGCTGACGATGATCCTCAAGGCGATCGGCCTGGCGCGGGGGCATAGCGGCGTCCGCCGCGAAGTCGTCGAGCGGCTGCTGGCTTTGGTCGAGGCGGACGCCTTGCCCTTGATTCCCAGCCAGGGATCGGTCGGCGCGTCGGGCGACCTCGCCCCGCTTGCCCATATGAGCACCGCTTTGCTCGGCGAAGGCCGGATCTCGCTGGCCGGCGAAAAGATGCCCGCCGCCGACGCGCTGGCGCGGCTCGGCTTTGAACCGCTGGCGCTCGGCCCCAAGGAGGGGCTGGCGCTGATCAACGGCACCCAGGTCTCGACCGCGGTCGCGCTCGACGTCCTCTTCACCGCCGAACGCGTGTTCGGATCGGCACTGATCGCCGGGGCGCTTTCGACCGACGCGCTCAAGGGCAGCGTCGCGCCCTTCGACGCCCGGCTCAACGACGCGCGCGGCCAGCCGGGGCAGATCGCGGTCGCCGCCGCTTTGCGGGGCCTGCTGGCTCAGAGCGGCATCGGCGCGTCCCACGAGAATTGCGGCAAGGTCCAGGACCCCTACAGCTTCCGCTGCCAGCCGCAGGTGATGGGAGCGGCGCTCGACCTGATCCGCAATACCGCGCGCACGCTCGAGATCGAGGCCAATGCGGTCAGCGACAATCCACTCCTGTTCGGCGACGAGGCGATTTCGGGCGGCAATTTCCATGCCGAGCCGGTCGCCTTCGCCGCCGACATATTGGCGATCGCCTTGTGCGAGATCGGCTCGCTTTCCGAGCGCCGGCTCGCCATCCTCGTCGATCCCAAGCTCTCTGGCCTGCCCGCCTTCCTGATCGCCGACAGCGGGGTCAATTCGGGCTTCATGATCCTGCAGGTGACGGCGGCGGCTCTGGTCTCGGAGAACAAGTCGTTCGCTTATCCGGCCAGCGTCGATTCGATCCCGACTTCG
>DASQFO010000283.1:0-6395 GCA_035633095.1 Allosphingosinicella sp.
AATCACAGCCGAATGGCCGTGCTCTACGGCCCGGAAGGGCAGCCGATCGCGATCGTGCCGCACGACCGGGGTCCGGCCGCCGTCTCGGCCGAGCTGGAGCGCTGGGTGCGATGAGGCCGCGTTTCTGGGAAGAGCCGATCGAGACCCTCAACCGCGAGGAATGGGAGGCCTTGTGCGACGGCTGCGGCAAATGCTGCCTGCACAAGCTCGCGGACGACAAGACCGGCGAGCTGCACGCGACCAACGTCGCCTGCCGCCTGCTCGACCGGACGAGCTGCCGCTGCAGCGATTACAAGCTCCGCCGCGCGTTCGTGCCCGATTGCGTGCGGCTCGACGCGGCGAGCCTCAAGGAGATCGACTGGCTGCCGTCGACCTGCGCCTATCGGCTGCGCGGCGAAGGCAAACCGCTGGCCGACTGGCATTATCTGGTAAGCGGCGACCGCGAGAGCGTGCACAAGGCGGGCATGTCCGTGCGCGGCTGGACGGTATCGGAGGACGAAGCTGGCGATCTGGAGCATCATCTCGTCGACCGCGCGCTTTAGGGCATGAGTGCAGACCCCCTGCTTCTCGTCGGCGACACGCCGGTGAAGCTCAGGGTAAGCCCGCGCGCGCGCCGGATGCGCCTGAGCGTCGATCCGCGCACGCGCTCGGTGTTGCTGACGGTGCCGAGGCGCGTTTCCCGGCGCACCGCTTTGGCATGGGCGAGCGGCCACCGGGCGTGGATCGAGGCGGCGTTGGCCGACATTCCGGCCGATGCGCCGTTCGCGCCCGGTGCGACCGTCCCGCTCTACGGCCGTCCCCACCGGATCGATTGGGACCCCGCTTTGCCGAGGCGAATCGACAAGGGGGAGGGGCGACTGGTGATGGGCGGGCCGGCCGAAGGGCTGGAGCGCCGGCTGCTGCGCTGGCTGAAAGCCCACGCGCTCGACCTGCTCGCCCGCGAGACGCGCGAGCTCTCGGCGCTCGCCGGCGTCATGGCGGCACGCGTCGGCATCGGCGACCCGGTGTCGCGCTGGGGAAGCTGCTCGAGCGGCGGCGCGATCCGTTTCAGCTGGCGGCTGATCCTCGCCCCCGATTTCGTCCGCCGGGCGACCGTCGCGCACGAGGTCGCGCACCTCGTCCACCTCCATCACGGCCCCGAATTTCACGCTTTGGTCGCGCGGCTGCTCGGCGCCGACCCCAAGCCCGCCCGCGCCTGGCTGAAGCGTGAAGGCGCCGCGCTCCACCGCATCGGACCGCGAGTCTAGCCAGGAACCCTAGAGCGCCTCTTCAGGGTCTCGGCGCGGGGGCCGTTCCTCGCGGCGCGGCGGCCGCCGCTCCTCGCGCCGATCGCGGCGGCCGATCGCGCGGTCGAGCCAATCCTGGCTGAGCCGGTCGCGGTCGCGGTCGCGCTCGGGCTCGTCCTCGTCGGTCGGAAGCGCTTCGTCGGGTCCGCGCTGCCTGCCTTCGTCGGGAGGCGGCGGCGCCGGCTCGATCGGATTGCCGTCGTCGTCGACCAGGGGCTGGTCGTCGGGGGGCGCGAACCAGATTTCATTGTCGCCCTCGATCTCCCAGTCGGGAGAGGCGGCGTCGGTCGCGAACCGCTCGACCGGCCGGTTGGCGACGGCGCGGGCCATGAGGTCGTGAAAAGCGCTCGCCGGAGCGCGGCCGCCGGCGAGGCCCGGCAATGCGCGATTGTCGTCCCGGCCCATCCAGACGCCGGTGGTAAGTCCGCTCGAGAAACCGACGAACCAGCCGTCCTTGTTCGACGTCGTCGTTCCGGTCTTGCCCGCCGTGGGCCGTCCCAGCTGAGCGCCGCGGCCGGTGCCGTGCTCGACCACGCCCTGGAGCAATTCGGTCATCTGCTGCGCCACCCAGGGCGCGACCAGCACCCGGGTTTCGTCCGCCTGGTGCTGGTAGAGCAGGGTGCCGTCGGCCGTGGTCACCCGGCGGATGCCGTAGGGCGTCACCGCGACGCCGCCGCGCGCGACCGCGGCATAGGCGCGGACCATGTCGATAAGGCGGACCTCGGACGAGCCAAGCGCCATCGAGGGATTGGTGTTGATCCGGGTGCTGATGCCGAAGCGCTGCGCCATGTCGGCGACGGCGCGCGTCCCGGTTTCCTGCGCGAGCCGCACCGCGGCGGTGTTGATCGAATAGGCGAAGGCGGCGCGCATCGGCACCTGGCCGAAGACCCGGCCGCTGTCGTTGCGCGGCGTCCAGCCGTTGACGCTGATCGGCGAGGCGTCGACCATCGTGTCGGGCCGGTAGCCGGCCTCGAGCGCGGTCAGATAGACGAACAATTTGAACGAGGAGCCGGGCTGGCGGTTGGCCTGGGTGGCGCGGTTGTAGCTCGAATTCACATAGTCGCGGCCGCCGACCATGGCCCGCACCGCGCCGTCGCGGTCGAGAGTGATCAGCGCTCCCTGCGCGCCGCGCGGCGCGTTGGCGTTGATCGCCGCCATCGCGACCCGCTGCATCACCGGGTCGATCGTGGTCCAGATGTCGATCGGCGCGTCGGTCTCGTCGATCAGCATGTCGAGCTGGGGCAGCACCCAGTCGGTGAAATAGCGAGCTGCGTTCTGGCGCCGGGCGTCGCGGACCAGCTCGACGTCCCCCGGGTTGGCCGCGCGCGCCTGCGCCGGGCTGATCGCGCCGCTCCTCACCATCAGGTCGAGGACGACGCCGGCGCGGTTGCGCGCCGCTTCGGCGTCGGCGGTCGGCGAATAGTTGGAGGGCGCCTTGACCAGGCCGGCGATGATCGCGGCTTCGGGGATGGAAAGCTCGGTCGCGCTGTGGCCGAAGAAACGCCGCGAGGCGGCGTCGATGCCGTAGGCGCCGCCGCCGAAATAGACCCGGTTCAAGTAGAGCTCGAGCAACTGGTCCTTGGAGAAGCGCCATTCGAGCGCCATCGCCAATATGCCTTCGCGCAGCTTGCGGGCGAAGGTACGGTCGTTGCTCAGGAAGATGTTGCGGGCGAGCTGCTGGGTGATGGTCGAGACGCCGCGCACCCTGGTGCCGCCGGTGAGGCCGAGCCAGAGGCCGCGGACGGTGCTGATCGGGTCGACGCCGGGGTGCGAGCGGAAGCGCCGATCCTCGACCGCGATCATCGCGTCGCGCATCACCGGCGGGATATCGCCATAGGCCAGCCATTGGCCGAAGCTTGGCCCCATCGACTGGATCACCTCGCCGTTGGCGGCGCGGACCCGGATCATCTGGCCGAGATCGTCGCGGCGGACGAGCTCTGCGTAGCTCGGCAGCTGGCTGACCGCGACCGCGACCGCGACGCCGAGCGCGACCAGGCTGACCACCAGCACATAGCCGAAAAGCTTGAGGCCGGTGACGAAAGCCCGCCTGAAGCGGGAGCGAGGGGGGGCGCTGGCCATTCGGAGCTAGGGTCCAAACTCGGTACCGGAGGTGGCCGTGATCGGTCGGGGAAGGTGGCTGGGCAGGAGAACGGCGAAGGGCGGGCCAGGATGCCCGGCCAAGGCGTTCGACGCCCCCAGCCGCCTTCCCCGGCCGACCGCGAAGCGGCGGGCTGTCCTTTGCCGCCTGGCCGCGTCGGCGCGTCGGTCACGATGATTCAACATCGCTCCCTCCTTCCTCCTTGCCAGACAACAAATGCCAGCCCGTCACGACCGCCTCCGGTACCGAGTTTGGACCCTGTGGATAGAGTCGGCGAGTCACGGCGGCAAGCAGAAGCGCGAAACGCCTTAACGGCGGCTTACTTCGCGGCACCTTTTTCGAAATCGAGCGCGGCCGAGTTGATGCAGTAGCGCTGGCCTTCGGGGCCGGGCCCGTCGGGGAAGACGTGGCCAAGGTGGCCGCCGCATCGGGCGCAGCGCACCTCGGTACGGATCATGGCGTGGCTGACGTCGTCGTGGAGCGTGACATGGTCCTTCGCCGCCGGGCCGGTGAAGCTCGGCCAGCCGCTGCCGCTGTCGAACTTGGTGCCGCTGTCGAACAGCGCGTTGCCGCAGGCCGCGCAGCGATAGGCGCCTTCCTCGTGATTGTCGCAGAGGATTCCGGTGAAGGCGCGCTCGGTGCCGCCCTCGCGCAGGACATGATATTGCTCGGGCGAGAGGCGCTTGCGCCACTCGGCGTCGGGAAGGTCGATCGGTTCCATCGCCGCGATGTGGGAGCCGTGCCGGCCCTGGTCAATGGAAAGTCGTCTGGCGCGACTTTCTTGTCCCATGCTAGGAAGGCGCCATGTCCGAGATCGCCCGACTGCCGCGCCGCGAGGCCGACGATCAGGAAGAGCTGAGCCTGCCCGGCTGGGTCTATCACGATCCCGAATATTTCCGGGTCGAGATGGCGCGGCTGATCCGGCCCGCCTGGCAGATCGTCTGCCATGCCGGCGACATCGCCAAAGCGGGCGAATGGCGGACGCTCGAGCTCCTGGGCGAGAGCATATTGGTGATTCGCGGCGACGACGGCGCCGCCCGGGCGTTCGCCAACGTCTGCCGCCACCGCGGCTCGCGGCTGGTCGACGGCAGCGACGGCTGCGCGAGGCGGCTGACCTGCCCCTATCATGCCTGGACCTATGCGTCGGACGGGCGGCTGGTCGCGGTGCCTGCCAAAGAGGATTATCCCGGGCTGGATCCTGCCGGCCTTGGGCTGATCCCGGTCGAGATGGAAGACTGGCACGGCTTCCTGTTCGTCCGCCTCGAAGGCGGCGGCGCCAGCGTCGCCGAGATGATGGCGCCCTACGAGGCGGAGATCGCCCCGCGCCGCTTCGGGGAATTGGAGGCGATCGGGCGGATCACGATGCGGCCGCGCGACGTCAACTGGAAGAACGTCGCCGACAATTATTCGGACGGGCTCCACATCAAGGTCGCCCATCCCGGCCTCACCCGATTGTTCGGCGGCGATTACCGGATCGAGGCCGGCGCCCATGTCGACCGGATGTCGGGCGACCTCGTCGAGCGGCCCTCGAAGAACCTCTCCGAGCGCGCCTACCAGGCCCTGCTGCCGGCCGAGGCGGGCCGGTCATGGCTCTATTTCAAGCTCTGGCCCAACGTCGCCATCGACATCTATCCCGACCAGGTCGATTTCATGCACTTCGTGCCGGTCGGCCCGACGCAGACGATGATCCGCGAAGTGAGCTACGCGCTCCCCGGCGCGAGCCGCGAGATGAAGGCGGCGCGCTATTTGAACTGGCGCATCAACCGCCGAGTCAACGACGAGGACACCGCGCTCATCCGCCGCGTCCAGCAGGGCATGCGCTCGGCGCTCTACCGGCCCGGGCCGCTGGGGAAGAGCGAGGTGTGCCTGAGGAGCTTCGCGAAGAAGCTCAGGCGGCTCATTCCCGAGACGCGGCTGGCGTCGCCGCCGGCGCCCGGCTGGAGCGGTTTGCCCGCTTCATGAGCAGGTAGACCGGGATGCCCGCCGCTGTCATGGCGAGGCTCCACAGGCTCGCCTCGACCCCGGCGCCGTAGAACGCCCATGCCGAATAAGCGGAGGCCGCCACCGCGACGGCGGTGAAGCCAAGGGATGAGGTGATCCTGCGCTCGCGCGCCAGCTTGAGGCCCGCCAGGGCGCATGCGATGTAGAGGATGATCGATACCGAGGTTGTCACCAGCACCATGAACTGGAACAAATTGGCGAGCCCGCGCGAATAATTGGCGAGTATGACGAGAGTCGCAAGGCCGCTCGAGACGATGTGGATACGGTACGGAATTTCGTTGCGGTTGAATCTGGCGATCCAGGCCGGCAGCAATCCGCCCCGGGCCAGCGCCAGCGGCATTTCGGCCTGCAGCAGGACGAATCCGTTGAGCGCGCCCAAAGCGGCGATCGCGACGAAAACGGCCACGATCGGCCCCAGCGCCGGATCGACCAGGGTGGAGAAGAAGGTGGCGAAGGGGGCGTTCGAGTCCTGGACCAAAGCGGAAGGCAGCATCAATGTGACCGCCGAGCAGGCGAGAAGATAGACGAGACCGGCGATCAGGACGCCGATCAAGGTTGCGCGCGGAACGGTGCGTTCCGCATTTTCGACCCTGTCGCCCGCCGCCATCGCGCTTTCGAAGCCCAACATGGCGAACAAGGTAAAGGTCGCGGCCGCGCCGATGCCTATCACGCTGATCGGTACCGAATCGTGAGCCGTAACTGTTCCTGAGCCGGTGGCGAAGAGCCAGCCGCCGACAAGAATGGCGCCGCCCAGCGGAAGGAGCTTGAGGAGGGTCGTGAGCACCTGCACCTGGCCCGCCGTCCGGACGCCGAGGCAGTTTACGAGGGTGAACAGCCAGAGCAGGCCGATCGCGGCGGCGGCCGGCACGCCGGGGCCGGCGAGGCCCGGCCAGATGATCGAAAGATTGCTAACGGCGGCGATGGCGAGCGTCGCGTTGGCGACCCAGCAGGAGATCCAGTAGCTCCAGGCGACGAGGAAGCCGGTGCCCGGCCCGAACGCGGCCGCGGGA
>DASQFO010000284.1:0-14115 GCA_035633095.1 Allosphingosinicella sp.
CGGTCGTGTCCACGAGATTCGACGGGATGAGGAACGCCGCCGGGTTGTAGGCGAGATCGATCGAGACGCTGTGGGTGAGCGGGCTGGCGTCGCGGCTGACTGTGATGTCGCGATGGATGTAGGAACTGATCGCGGAGAGGACCACCGGACCGGCGTCCCAGCTGACGTTGAGGTCGGCGATATAGGCGTCGTCGGCGAAGCCTTCCTGAAGCAGGAGATGCTGCTGCCGTTCGCCGAGCTGAATGGGCGGGCGCCCGCCGGCGGCGGTGGTGTATGGGTTGGCGTAGAGGTTGTACACCTCCTGCCGGTTGAAGCCGCTCGCGCGAACCTCCTGATAGACGAATCGCGGCGTGATCGTGAGCGGGCCCGCCTCGAAGCGCAGCGCGACCCGAGCGCCCGAGCGACGGCCACTATTGATGTTCTCGGTAAAGCCGTCGCCTTCGCGCCGGGCGTCGATGAAACCGGCATATTCGGTGTGATAACCGACCGCGCGGAGCGCCGCGTGCTCGCCGAGCGGCACGTTGACCATGCCCTTGAGGTGGCCGCCGAAATCGCCGCCGGCCGCGACGTTGAGATTGCCCTCGATCGAGCCTTCGGACCGGCCGGGCTCGGGCTGGTTGGTGATGTAGCGGATGGTGCCGCCGACCGAACCCGAGCCGAACAGGGTCCCCTGCGGCCCGCGCAGCGTCTCGACGCGGTTCAGATCGTAAAGGTCGATATCGGGAGTGAAGAGCGAGAGCGAGATGACGCTGTCGTCGAGATAGACGCCGACCTGCTCCTTGACGCCCGGCTGGTCGCGGACGACCTGGCCGGCGGAGACGCCGCGGACCGAGACCTGGCTCTGGCCCGGCCCGAGATTCTGGATCGAAAGCCCGGCGACGTTGCGCGACAGATCCTCGATCGTGCTGGCGCCCGAGCGCTGGATCATCGCCTCGGTCTGGGCATTGATCGAGAACGGGACGTCGATCAGGTTTTGCGCGCGCAGCGACGCGGTGACGACGATCTCCTCCTCGTCCGCCGCCGAGGGCGGGTCCTGGGCGAAAGCGGGCGTGGCCGCGGCCAGCGCGAGCACGGAGACGGCGGCCAGAGCGGAGACGCGGCGGCGAGCGATCGAGCGTGACATGTGAACCCCCTGTTTGTTTCGCCGCCTGAATAGCGCCGGGGCGCGAATCCGTACAGCCACGCTGTGGCGTAGCGGCCACAAGATTCGCCCTCTGTTGCTGCTTTGCAACATGGTGGCGCAAAGGTACCCAAAATGAGCGGGCGAAATAGGCCGTGTTAGGCCCCTTCCTCGCGGCGCTCTTTGCGCTAGCTCATGCGGTTTTGGGGGCCAATCTGCTTGTAGGTGATCGTTTCGCGCTCCACCCCTTTTCTTTTCTCGGTGCCCCCGGCGTGGAACGCCTCAAGGCAAACCTCGCTGACCCTCTCGTTCTCCGGCGTGGGAGGCGAGCTGTAACCGTCGTTATATCTAATGATCGAGTAGAGTATGACCCGCAGCTTCTGGGTCCGGAAAAGGTGAGTGTTCTTGTCGTCGAGGATGAACGGCTCGGTAAAGTACTCCAGCCCGTGGGGGATCAGACCAGCCGCTTCATAGGCAACACCCTTATCGGAGAAGGGGGGAATTTCGGCCACCGTTTTCAGGGCTACCGCAAACCTGCTGTAGCAACGAACATTGGAGGCGGGCGTCCCTCCGGAATTCTTCCAGCTGATGACAAAGCCCAAGCCGTTCTTGACCGGCTCGTCATTCACTACGCTATCGGTGATCAATTGCTCATCAACGGCTTCAAATGCGAGCCACGCGCGCAACTGCCCCAAGACCTGTGCGGCGGCGGCATCAGCATTGCGAGTCGCGATGGTGAGAGCGGCTTCCGTGGCCTTGGCGCCAGCGACGGCCCGGCGCGTGTTGCGGCCCGCTTCCTTCATGTTGATCCGATTCGCGACTCGACCTTGGCCCAGGGCCATAAGAACGAGAATGACGCTGGCGAAAGACAGCAGCGCGCCACCTATTGCAACAAACACCCCTCGGCGCGACCACTCCGCTGCTTTTTCAGCGGCGAGCGCGGCGCGCCACTGAGCGCACAGATCGGCGGCATCGTGATCGGCGTTTCGGTAGCAGTCGTCCTGATTGTAATCGGCGTGTGGCCGGTAACTCTCGCGACTGTCGGGCGCGGCGCGCGGTGGCGGCGCTGGCGCTTGTTGCCGTTGGTCGGCGGCCTGATTGTTTATTTCGGCCTTTGGTGGTGGGCCAGCCTTTGCAGCGGCTAGAATCAGACATCCGAAAGCCGCAAGGACGATGCCCCAATAGCCTCTAAGCATTGGACGAGAAACACAGCCGTAAAGCCGCCCCGGCTGATCTTGTTCGCGATGTTCCGCTCGCTGTCATGGACCCCCATCGCGCCGAGTCTTTCCGCCAACTCGCGATAGCCGATGTTCCGCCGTTTCAGCTCGGCTTTCAAGAGGCCCTTCACCTTCGCCTGCCATTCAGAATCCGCAGCCATTCCGCATCCCCTCTATCGGTTGAAATATCATCATAACCGATAGAAAGTGCATTGACAACGGGATACCGCGTCATTATATCCGATGTATCAACACCGGAACCGATGACATGAACAACAAAAACTTTCTCAAATCAGCCGCCGCCCGCGACCTCTCGCTGGCGCAGATTTTCCGCCTGTCCGATGACGAGGCGTACAGCCTTCTCAAGTCGATGCGTTGGGACGGCGGCGAGCCCGTTTGCCCGGACTGTGGCGGCTGCAAAGTCTATGAGATGGTGACGCGCCGCCGGTTCAAGTGCGCCGCTTGCCGCATCATTTTCTCGCTGACCAGCGGGACGCTGTTCGCCAGCTACAAGCGCCCGCTGCGCGACTACATCGCGGCGATCTTCCTGTTCGCGAACGGCGCCAAGGGCGTGTCGGCGCTCCAGATCGGGCGCGACCTGAACGTCTCCTACAAGACCGCTTTCGTGCTTTGCCACAAGCTGCGCGAAGCCATGGCCGCCGACGCCCCTCAGAACCTCACCGGCATCGTGGAAATCGACGGCGCCTATTTCGGCGGTCACGTTCGCGAAGCCAACATGGTTGCCGAGCGGATCGATCGCCGCCGCTCGGGCGTCAAATCCGGCAAGCGCAAAGCCGTTGTCGTCGCTCGCGAGCGTGGTGGCAGGACCGCCACGGCGGTATCTCAGCATGAGTCCGGGGGCGTCCCCTTCGTCCTGTCGCGGGTCGCGCCGGGCACCGTGGTCCATACCGACGAAGCGCGGTCATGGGACCGTTTGCATGACCATTACGAAATGCGCCGCGTCAATCACCAAATCGCCTTCTCGCTCGTCGGTTGCACCAATCAGGCGGAAAGCTTCTTCTCCCGCCTTCGCCGCTCAGAGATCGGCATTCACCACCACATCAGCGGCCCGTATCTCGCCCGCTACGCCGCCGAAATGGCATGGCGCGAGGATCACCGCCGCAAGTCCAATGGCGAGCAAATGCGCTGCGTCGCCACCCTCGTTATGGCCTCTCGCAAGTCAAGCAGCTTCACCGGCTACTGGCAGCGGGCGGCCTGATCTCACTTGCCGAAGCGTTGGCGGGCCTCGCTCAGCAGGCTCTCGATGCGGGCAAGATATTTTTCAACCAGATCGGCAGCGTTGTGGCCACTAACACCGTCAATGGTGGGGGCCTCTGGCAATTGGAGATAGGTGGCGCCAATGGCGGGATCGAGCTGGAAAGGCTGAAGGTAATGCTCGCCGTCAGCGCCCGGGACAATCCAGCTTGAGCCGCCGGTCTCATCGCCCAAAATGAAGCCTAACGCTCCAGGAGGCGCCTCTCCTACTCCCACAGGCATTCCTCGATCATCCGTTTGGTAATGCAAGCGGCCGCCGGTTAGCGTTGTCAATCGAGCTTGTTTTTCAATTGCGGTGCGGAGGCCATGGAAAAACTTCATCAGGGGGTCCGCCCCCATCTCCTTCTCTTTGGCGGCATACCATTCGTCGAAGCCTGGACGAACGGACCTTAGATTCTGGAGAGCGAATGTTGTGGCCCTTCCTGCCATCACCGCGTTTCTCAAGCCGATGCGGCCCCGTCCGGGGTGATTTCGCATATCTGACAAGCCGGCTCGCGCAGTTTCTAGAAGCTCGTCGGCCTCCCTCAATATCTGTCGCGCGCGAGGCATCAGCTCCATCCGACCATGGCTGAACTTACCAGCCCGGCTTCCCGGCAGCCAGCCGATTCAGTTCGGGTGTTGCGTTTCGGTTGCGGCCCTATTTCGCTACCACGGGCTGAGTCAGCGCCGGGCGCGAGACGCTAAATAGTGTGGGTACGTTTGCGCCACCATGCTGCTGCTTTGCAACATGGGGAGCGGCCACCCCCATGATTCCAGGGCGCTAACCGCCGAAGCCCATCCGCCGCGCGCCGATGCCGCCTCAATATGTCCGGTTGAGCTGTGCCTTCTCGACATCCTGCCGTACTTGGCGGCGTTGCTCGGCCCATTGCGCGCGGGTCGCGCAGGTCCGTTGCGTCCGCAGCCGCGAACCGGTGTCCGCCTGGGTGCGGCACAATATCTCGTTTGGATCCAGCCGGGCGTGTGGGCCGCGCACGATGATCGGCCGTTGCCGCTCCGCGCGCGCGGCGGCCGCCGGCGGCGGCGGCTGTGCGAGCGCTGCGGAAGCGGACATAGCCGCCAGGATAAAGGCAAGCGTCTTCATGGCGTTCCTCCCATGAGCCCGCTCCAATATCCCGCAGTGGGGGCCAGGGCACAAGGGGTTTTCGGCGGGCGTGGCATCCCGGGTGGCTGAATGAGGCCGCCATTTTTTGCGGGTTGGCGCGCGCTTCGGATCGGCTATGGCGGGCGAGCCGCAACCGGAGCCAGCCATGCGTTTCTCCGCGATTCTGCCCGTCCTCGCCGCGCTGCTGATCGTTCCGGCCTCCTCGACCGCGCAGGCGCCACCCGCCCCCGCGCCGGCGGCGCCGGTCACGGTGATCCACGCCGGCACCCTGCTCGACCGGCCGGGCAGGCCGCCGCGCAGCCGCGCCACCATCATCGTCCGCGCGGGTCGGATCGAGGCCGTGCAGGACGGGTTCGCGGCGGTGCCCGCGGGCGGCACCCTGATCGACCTTTCCGACCGCTTCGTCCTCCCCGGCCTGATCGACAGCCACGTCCATTTGACCAGCGACCGCGCGGGGGTCGAGGGCCAGCTCGCCGGGATGACCGAGAGCGTTCCCTTGCGCGCCTACGAGGCGGCGTGGAACGCGCGCAAGACGCTCGACGCCGGCTTCACCACGGTCCGCAACCTGGGGTCCGACGACGGCGTCACGCTGGCCTTGCGCGACGCCGTCGCGCGCGGCTGGGCGATCGGACCCCGGATCGTCGATGCCGGCACGTCGATCTCGGCGACCACCGGCCACATGGACCCGACTTTGGGCATGCGCGAGGAGTTTCACGACGATCTGCTGCGCTCGGGCTCGACCTGCGACGGCGCCGACGATTGCCGCCACGCCGTCCGCCGCCAGATCGCCCGCGGCGTCGACCTGATCAAGATCGCGACCACCGGCGGAGTCAACAGCCGGATCGGCCTGGGGCTGGGCGCGCAGATGTTCGAGGACGAGGCACGCGCCATCGTCGAGACCGCGCACCTCTACGGGCGCAAGGTCGCGGTCCACGCCCATGGCGCCGACGGCATCACCCTCGCGCTCCGCGTCGGCGCCGATTCGATCGAGCACGGCACCCTGCTCGACGACGAGGGCATCCGCCTGTTCCGGCAGTCGAGCGCCTATTACGTACCGACCCTTTCCACCATCAACGGCTATATCGAGCGGCTGCGCGCCAACCCCAACGCCTATACGGGCGAGGTGCGCGCCAAGATCGAGTGGCGGATCTCGGTCACCGGCCAGGCGCTGCGCCGCGCCGTCCCGGCCGGCGTGCGCATCGCCTTCGGCACCGACGCCGGCGTTTCGATGCACGGCCGCAACGCCGACGAATTCGTGCTGATGGTTGAGCACGGCATGACGCCGATGGCGGCGATCGTCGCGGCCACGGTCAACGCCGCCGACCTGCTCGGCCTCGCCGCCGAAGCGGGCACGATCGAGCCGGGCAAATCGGCCGACATCGTCGCGGTGCGCGGCGATCCGCTCGCCGAAATCGGCGTGTTGAGACGGATCGGTTTCGTGATGGCGCGCGGCCGCGTCCACCGCCAGGATCCATAGCCAAGGAGCTTCCCGATGACGATGATTTTCGACCGCCGCCAGTTCCTGCTCTCGAGCGCCGCCGCCACCGGCGCGCTCGCGCTCGGCGCCTGCTCGGGGATCGTGCCGCGTTCCGAGACCGCGGCCGCGCGGGCGCTCTACGACAGCATCTTCGAGGGCATGCTGCGCACCTCGCCCGAAATGGCGACCGGCCTTGGCCTCGACACCGGCGAGCGCGCCTATCTGAAGAGCCGGCTCGGCGATTCCGGGCCCGCCGGCAAGATGGGTGGCTATCGTCCGCTGGTCGAGCATCTGCCGGCGCTGCGGCGCATCGACCGGGCGCAATTGCCCGGCCGCGAGAAGGCCTGGCTCGACACCGCTTTGTGGGTCGGCGAGCGGGTGGCGGACGTCGCCACCATCCCTTACGGCAATTTCGGCGGCTACCCCCTTCCTTATGTGATCTCGCAGCTGACCGGCTCCTACCAGGGCGTGCCCGACTTTCTCGACAGCCAGCACCGGATCGAGACGCGCGAGGATTGCGAGGCCTATGTCGCCCGGCTCGAGGCGTTCGCCCGCAACGTCAATCTCGAGGTCGACCAGGCGCGGGCCGATTCGGGCCGCGGCGTGGTGCCGCCCGCCTTCATCATCGACAAGACGCTCGCCCAGACCCGCACGCTCCGCGCCGAGCGGGGGCAGGAATCGGGCCTCGTCCGCTCGCTGGTCCGGCGTGCCCGCGAGAAGAACATCGCCGGCGAGTGGGGGACGCAGGCGGCGGCGATCGTCGACGGCCGCATCGCCGCCGCGCTCGACCGCCAGATCGCCTTGCTGACCGAGCTGCGCCGGGGCGCCGGCACCAGCCCGGCCGCCGGCCGGCTGCCCGACGGCGAGCGATTCTACGAGATGTGCCTGCGCTTCCACACCTCGACCGGCCTGACCCCCGATCAGGCGCACGAGATCGGGCTCCGCCAGGTCGCGGAGCTCACCGCCGAGGCCGACCCGCTGCTTCGCCGCGAAGGCCTCACCGAGGGCAGCGTCGGCGCGCGCATCACCGAGCTCGGGCGGCAGGAACGCTACCTCTATCCCAACACCGACGCCGGCCGGGCCGAGCTGCTCGGCGATCTCACCCGCCAGATGGAGGTGCTGCGCGCCCGCATGCCCGACTATTTCGCGACGATCCCGCGCTCGCCGATGGAGGTGAAGCGCGTGCCGGTGGCGATCGAGCTCGGCGCGCCGCGCGGCTACGCCCAGGGGCCGAGCCTCGACGGCTCCCGCCCCGGCGCCTATTACATCAATTTGGTCAACACCCGGATCTGGCCGAAATGGGCGCTGCCGACGCTGACCCACCACGAAAGCATTCCCGGCCATCTCTGGCAGGGCTCGATCGTGCTCGAGAACCAGTCGATCCCTCTCCTCCACCGCAACATCGGCATTCCGGCCTATGGCGAGGGCTGGGGGCTCTACGCCGAGCAGCTCGCCGACGAGATCGGCATGTACGCCGATTTCCCCGTCGGCAAGATCGGCATGATCCAGAGCTTCCTCTACCGCGCCGCGCGCATCGTCATGGACACCGGCATGCACGCCAAGGGCTGGAGCCGCGAGCAATCGATCCGCTACTTCATCGAGAATGTCGGGCTCGACGAATTGTCGGCGACCAGCGAGGTCGAGCGCTACGTGGTCTGGCCGGGCCAGGCGTGCAGCTACAAAATCGGCCATAACGAGATGGTGCGGCTGCGCGAGGAGGCGCGGGCCCGGCTCGGCGACCGCTTCGACCTCAAGGGCTTCCACGACGCGGTGTTGCTCAATGGCGACATGCCGCTGGAAGTTTTGGCGACCGTCGTCGCCGACTGGACCCGCCAGCGGCTCGGATAGCGTCGCAAGACTGTAACCCGCCGCCGCTAATGAATTAATGGGGAACCTAGTCCGCCATTGATTGGTTGCGGGTATTAGTTCATAGGTTCCGGCTCTTTTGTCCCTTGGGAGGGTATAATGCGTTCGAAGAAATTATCTGCTCTTGTTGCCCTCGCGATGGTTACCGCGAGCAGCGCGGCGGTCGCCCAGTCGGCGCAGCCGCTTAGCCTCGCCAATGCACCGGCCGCCCGCGCCGGCGCGACGTCGCAAGACGCCGCCAGCCTCGACGACAGGCGCGGCATCGGCATCTACATCATCGGCGCGGTCGTGCTCGGCCTGATCATCTGGGGCATCATCGAGCTCACCAAGAGCGATGAAGGGCCCCACAGCCCTTAATCCAATATATTCCTGAGTTCCCGAAGCGCCCCGGATGTCCTCCGGGGCGCTTCCCGTTAAGCAGGGGGTTGCATAAGTATTCATATTTATGCATAGCCCCCAGCGATGATCGAAACCGCCATCCTGGGCGCCTCGGGCTTTGTCGGGGCCGAGCTGCTGCGGCTCTGCGCAGGCCATCCGTTGCTGGGCCCAGCGAAGCTGTTCGGCGACAGCCGGGCGGGGACCGCGCTCGGCGACGTCCACCCGCATCTGGCCCTCGCTTTTCCCGACCTGCGGATCGAGCGGTTCGAGCCCGCTGCGCTCGACGGCGTCGGCCTGGTCTTCGCCGCACTGCCGCACGGGCAGTCGCAGGCGATCGCGCCCGAGATCATCGCGCGGGGCATCGCGTTCGTGGACCTGGGCGCCGATTTCCGGCTCAACGACGCCGCCGACTATGAGCTTTGGTACGACGAACCGCATCGCGCGCCCGAGCTGCTCGGCCAATTCGTCTACGGCATCCCCGAGCTGCACCGCGCCGCCATCGCCGCGTCCAGCGCCGTCGCCGCGGCGGGCTGCTATCCCACCTCGGCGATCCTGGCGCTCAAGCCCCTCCTCGACATGATCGAGCCCGGCACGATCACCGTCGACGCGGCCTCCGGGGTCAGCGGCGCCGGCAAGGCGCTGAAGGAGAGCACCCACTTCAACGCTGTCGACGGGAATTTCAGCGCCTACGGCCTCCTCAACCATCGCCACACCGCGGAGATGGAGATGGAGCTCGGCGGCACGATCCTGTTCACGCCGCACCTCGCCCCGATGAACCGCGGCATCCTCGCCACGTGCACGGCCATGGCCAGGGACCCCTGCGACCCGCTCGCGGCGCTCCGGGATGCCTATGCGAACGAGCCGTTCGTCCTCGTCTCGGAGCGGGCGCCGTCGACCAAATGGACTTATGGCTCGAACGCGGTCCACCTCACCGCGCGCTACGACGAGCGGACCGGCCGCGTCCTCGCCATCGCCGCCCTCGACAATCTCGGCAAAGGCGCCGCCGGGCAGATGATCCAATGCGCCAATCTGATGCTCGGCCTCGACGAGACGGCTGGCCTCTCCAAAGTCGGGGTCTGGCCATGAGCGTGACCGCCGCTGAGGGCTTCGTCGCCGCCGGCTGCCATGCCGGCATCAAGAAGAAGCGCCACGACATGGCGATGGTCGCGACCGACGATCTGAAGCCGGTCACCGCCGCCGCAATCTTCACCCGCAACAAGTTCGCCGCGCCGCCGGTAATCCTCGACCGGGAACAGCTGGCCCGGAACGGCGGCAAAGCCGCGGCGATCATCGTCAATTCGGGCAACGCCAATGCCGGCACCGGCGCCCGCGGCATGGCCGACGCCGAAGCGATGGCCGCCGCCGCCGCCGCCGCGCTCGGCATCGCCGCCGACGAGGTCCTGGTCTGCTCGACCGGGATCATCGGCGCGCCTTTGCCGATGGAGGCGATCCTGAAGGCCACGCCGAGACTCGCGAAGAAGCTCTCGAGAGGCGGCGCCGGGGATGCGGCGCGCGGCATCCTCACCACCGACACGATGCCGAAGAGCGCAATCGTGAAGGGCTCGACCTTCACGCTCGGCGGGATGGCCAAGGGCTGCGGCATGATCGCGCCCGACATGGCGACGATGCTCGCCTTTTTGACCACCGACGCCGAATTGCCCCGCGAGAACCTCCAGCGCATCCTCAAGGATGCCGCCGACGCCACGTTCAACACGCTGAACGTCGATGGCGCGACCTCGACCAACGACACCGTCATTCTGCTCGCCTCGGGCCGGCGCGGAAAGCCCGACCTCGCCGAGTTCGCCGGCGCCGTCCACGCATTGTGCGAGGATCTGACCTTCCAGATGGCCAAAGACGCCGAGGGCATGACCAAGATAGTGATGCTGCACGTCACCGGCGCCGCCAGCGACGCCGAAGCGCGCGCGGCGGCCAGGAACATCGCCGAGAACAACCTCGTCAAATGTTCCTGGTACGGCGCCGATCCCTATTGGGGCCGCCTGCTCTCGGCGGCCGGCTCGGCCGGCGTCGCCTTCGATCCGGACCAGTCGTCGGTGGCCTATGGCGGCGTCACCGTGTCGCGCGGCGGCAGCGCATTCGCCCACGACGAAGCCGCGGTCGCCGAGCATATGCGCAACGGGCGGATCGAGATCGATGTCGACCTCGGCGCCGGCACCGGCAGCGCCCGGGTGATCGGGATCGATCTCGGCCCGGGCTACATCAAGGAAAATTCGAAAACGTCATGATGAATCCGGCCCAAACCGCGCGCGTCCTCACCGAGGCCCTGCCCTATATCCGCCGCTTCGCCGGCAAGTCGATCGTCGTCAAATTGGGCGGCGCCGCGATCGACAAGTCGCTCGACAAGGCGCTGGCGCAAGACCTCCTCCTCTTGCGCAGCGTCGGCATGCGCTGCGTCCTCGTCCATGGCGGCGGCCCGCAGGTCGACGCGATGATGGTCAGGATGGGCAAGGCGCCCGAGTTCAGGGACGGCCTCAGGGTCACCGACGAGGAGACGCTCGACATCGTCCGCATGGTCCTGGTCGGCAAGGTCAACCGCGACCTCGTCGCCACCATCAACCGCGAGGCGCTCGACGAGCCGGTCGCGGTCGGCGTCTCGGGCGAGGACGGCGGGCTGCTGACGGTGACGCCGGGCGAAGCCGCTTTGGGCTATGTCGGCGACGTCAGCCACGTCCGCGCCTCCGTCCTCCATCGGCTGCTCGACGAGGGCCTCGCCCCGGTCGTCTCGACCGTGGGCGCCGACGGCACCGGCCAGCCCTACAACATCAACGCCGACGAGGCCGCGCGCGCGATCGCGGTGGCGATGGACGCCGAGAAGATCGTCTATCTGACCTCCGCCCCCGGCCTGCTCGAGGACGCCGGCGACGAAACGACGCTCGTCCCGCGCCTCACCTCGGCCGAGCTGCGCGATCGCATCGCGCACGAAAGTGTAAGCGCCGGCATGATCCCCAAGCTTCGCGCGTGCGCCGACGCGGTCGACGGCGGCGTCGGCTCGGCGCACATCATCGACGGCCGGGTCCCGCACGCGCTCCTGATCGAGCTGCTGACCGACATGGGCATTGGCACCATGGTCAAGAAGGAGAGCGACTGGTGAAGGATCTCTTGACGATTGCCGATCTCGGCAACGGCGGCCTGTCTCACGTCCTGGAGCTTTCCGAGCGCACGGATCTTGGCCGCCCGCTCGAAGGCCAAGGCGTCGCCCTGGTCTTCGAGAAGCCGTCCGCGCGCACGCGCAATTCGATGGAGATGGCTGTTGTCCAGCTCGGCGGCCACCCGGTCTACATTCAAAGGGACGAAGTCGGGCTCGAGGCGCGTGAGACGGTGGAGGACGTGGCGCGCACGCTGGGCTGCTACCACGGCATCATCGCGGCGCGCGTGATGGATCACAATCATCTCGACCGGATGGCGCAGGCGGTGCCGATCCCCGTCCTCAACCTCCTGTCGGACAAGGAGCATCCCCTCCAGGCCCTGGCCGATCTTCTCACCATGAAGCAGTTGCTGGGAAGCCTGGAGGGGGCACGTATCGCCTTTGTCGGCGACGCCGACAACAATGTCGCGCGGTCGCTCGCCGAGGCTTGCATGGAGATGGGTGCCGAACTCACCCTCGCCAGCCCGGAGGGCTATGCGCTCAGGGATGCGCCCTATGGCGTCCGCCACCTTACCGACCCCGCCGAAGCCGTGTCGGACGCGCAAATCGTCTATGCCGACGTCTGGGTGTCGATGGGTCAGGACGCTGAGGCCGATGCACGGCGCGCGGTTTTCGCTCCCTATCAGGTGGACGAAGCCCTGATGGCGAAATCGGACGACGCCTGGTTCCTGCACTGCCTTCCCGCCCGCCGCGGCGAGGAAGTGACCGGCGGCGTTATGGACGGACCCAAAAGCGCGGTCTGGCGCCAGGCGGAAAATCGCATGCACACCGCGCGCGGCGCGCTGGCGTGGCTGGCCCGGTCATGACCGACACCCGCGCCCGGCGCCTGCGCACGCTCGCCAATTTGATCCGCGGCGGCACCCTCGCCAGCCAGGAGGAAGTCACGGCGCGGCTCAGGGCGCTCGGCTTCACGGTGACGCAGGCGACCGTCTCGCGCGATCTGGAGCAGTTGGGCGCGGTCAAGGTCAAGCGCGGCGGCGTGCTCTCCTACGCGCTCTCGGACCAGATCGTCGCCGCCGACTGGAGCGCGGGCCGGCTCGAGCGCATCCTAAAGGAATGGGTGGTCGGAATCGAGGCCGCCGGCCAGATGCTGGTGATCAGGACGCCGCCGGGCTCGGCGCATCTCGTCGCCTCGGCGATCGACCACGCCCAATTGCCCGAGGTCGCCGGCACCGTTTCGGGCGACGACACGATGTTCGTCGCCGTCCGCGACGGCGTCGCCGTCAGCGACGTCCTCGACCGCTTCGAGCGGATGCTGGGGAATGAGAAAGTGAGCTTCGCATGAGCGACAAGCGTGTCCTGAGCAAAGCCGCAGGGCCGAAGAAGGTGGTGCTGGCCTATTCCGGCGGCCTCGACACCTCGATCATATTGAAATGGCTGCAGACCGAATATCAGGCGGAGGTCGTCACCTTCACCGCCGATCTCGGCCAAGGCGAGGAGGTCGCGCCGGCGCGGGCCAAGGCCGAATTGCTCGGCATAAGACCTGAGAACATCTTCATCGACGACCTCCGCGAGGAGTTCGTCCGCGACTACGTCTTCCCGATGTTCCGCGCCAACACGCTCTACGAGGGGCAATATCTGCTCGGCACCTCGATCGCGCGGCCGCTGATCGCAAAGCGCCAGATCGAGATCGCGCGCGCGGTCGGCGCCGACGCGGTCTGCCACGGCGCCACCGGCAAGGGTAACGACCAGGTCCGTTTCGAGCTCGCCTATTACGCGCTCGAGCCCGACATCCGCGTCATCGCGCCGTGGCGCGAATGGGAATTCGCCAGCCGCGAGCAGCTGATCGACTTCGCCGAGAAGCACCAGATTCCGATCTCGAAGGACAAGCGCGGCGAGGCCCCCTTCTCGGTCGACGCCAATCTCCTCCATTCCTCCTCGGAGGGGAAAGTGCTCGAGGACCCCGCGGCCGAGGCCCCCGAATATGTCCACCAGCGCACGATCTCGCCCGAGGACGCGCCCGACAAGGCGACGACGATCGAGGTCGAATTCGAGCGCGGCGATCCGGTCGCGATCGACGGCGAGAAAATGTCGCCCGCGACTTTGCTCGCAAGGCTCAACCAGCTCGGCCACGACAACGGCATCGGCCGGCTCGATCTGGTCGAGAACCGTTTCGTCGGCATGAAATCGCGCGGAATCTACGAGACGCCGGGCGGCACGATCCTGCTCGCCGCCCACCGCGGCGTCGAGTCGATCACGCTCGACGCCGGCGCCATGCACCTCAAGGACGCGCTCATGCCGCGCTACGCGAGCCTGATCTACAACGGCTTCTGGTTCGCGCCCGAGCGCGAGATGCTCCAGGCGCTGATCGACAAGAGCCAGGAGCACGTCGCGGGCAAGGTCCGCCTCAAGCTCTACAAGGGCAACGTCACCGTCATCGGCCGGGAGAGCCCCCTCTCGCTCTACGACCAGGACCTGGTCACCTTCGAGGAAGGCACGGGCGGCTACGACCAGCGCGACGCCGCCGGCTTCATCCGGTTGAACGCGCTCAGGCTGCGGATCGCGGCCAAACGGGAG
>DASQFO010000285.1:0-7902 GCA_035633095.1 Allosphingosinicella sp.
GTGCTCCAGTGCAACAATTTCGAGGTGATCGATCTTGGCGTCATGGTGCCATGGTCCGAGATCCTGCGCGTGGCGAAGGAACGTCAGGCGGACATCATCGGCCTCAGCGGCCTCATCACCCCGTCGCTCGACGAGATGGTCACGGTCGCCACCGAGATGCAGCGCGGCAAGATGGCGCTGCCGCTCCTGATCGGCGGCGCCACCACCAGCCGCGTCCACACCGCGATCCGCATCGACCCCGCTTATGAGGGGCCGGTGATCCACGTCCTCGACGCCAGCCGCGCGGTCGGCGTCGCGTCGTCGCTGGTTTCGGACACGCAGCGCGAGCCGCTGATCGCCAAGACGCGGACCGACTATCACGACATCCGCGAGACCCGGGCCGGGCGCGGCCACAGCGCGCTCGCCACATTGGCCGAAGCGCGCGCCAACGGCTTTCGCTACGATTCCGAGGGCAAGGCGCCGGCGCCGCAACGCCCCGGCGTCCACAGCTTCAACGACTGGCCGCTGCGCGAGCTGCGCGACGGCATCGACTGGACGCCCTTCTTCCGCGCATGGGAGCTGGCCGGCAATTATCCCGCCATCCTCACCGATCCGGTGGTCGGCGAGAGCGCGTCGAGCCTGTTCGCCGACGCGCAAGCGATGCTCGACAGGATCGTCGCCGAGCATTGGCTGACATTGCGCGGCACGGTCGGCCTGTGGCGCTGCCGCCGCGAGGAGGACGACATTCTCGTCCTCGCCGGCAATGACGAGACCCGCCTGCCGATGCTCCGCCAGCAGGTGAAAAAGCGCGAGGGCAGGGCGAACATGTGCCTCGCCGATTTCATCGACCCCGCCGGCGAGGACTGGATCGGCGGCTTCGCGGTCGCCGTCCACGGCATCGAGCCGCACCTCGCCCGCTTCAAGGCCGACAATGACGATTATTCGGACATCCTCTTGAAGGCGCTCGCCGACCGCCTCGCCGAGGCGTTCGCCGAACGGCTGCACGGCCACGTCCGCGAGAGCGTCTGGGGTTATGCCGGCGTCGAGCATCTGACCAACGCCGATCTGATCCGCGAATCCTATGCCGGCATCCGCCCCGCGCCCGGCTATCCGGCCTGTCCGGACCACAGCCTGAAGCCGACCCTGTTCAAGATGCTCGGCGGGGAGCCGGCCGGGGTCATTCTGACCGAGAGCTTCGCCATGCTGCCGGCCTCGGCGGTGTCGGGCTTCTATTTCGGCCATCGCGACAGCGCCTATTTCGGCGTCGCCCGCATCGGCCGCGACCAGCTCGAAGACTATGCAGCGCGCCGCGGCGTGAGCGTCGAGGAAGCGGAGCGCTGGCTGCGGCCGAATCTGGACTAAAGACTTGCCGCCCCGCCGTCCCGTTCCGGGGCGCCGCATATGTTAACCCCGATAGCGCCTCGACAGCAGCCGCGCCGGCGCCCAGGGCGCGGCGATGAACCGGACCATGTGCATATTGATCGCGCTGGCGTGCGCCATCGCCGCGGCGCCTCTCCCTTAAGGGCAAGTGCCGGTCTATAGCCGGGCGATGAATCGGCTCGGACCCCTCTTTGCATTCCTGGTCGCGCTGGTCCTCGGCGGTCCCGCGCTCGCGCAAGCGGGGGGGCGCCACATGGAGGTGCGGCTGATCGCCGAAACCGCGGCCGTGGCGCCGGGCTCGACGGTGACATTGGCCTTCGCGATGCGGCCCCGGGCGGGCTGGCACGGCTATTGGCGCAATCCGGGCGATGCCGGCGCCGAGCCGCGGGTCGCGTGGCGGCTTCCCGAAGGCTGGCGCGCCGAGGCGCTGCAATATCCGGTCCCCACGCGGCTCAGCGTCGCCGGCCTGACGAACTATGTATTCGAGGGCGATTACGCGCTGCTGGCCACTTTGCGCGTGCCGGACAGCGCCGAGCCGGGAGTCGCCTTCCCGGTCGATGCCAGGCTCGACTATCTCGTCTGCACCGACGAGGTCTGCGTGCCCGAAACGGCGAGCGTCTCGACCGAGCTGCGCACCGGCACCCCGGGCGCGGCCGACCCGGCCTTCCAGGGTTGGCGCGGCGCGCTGCCGCGGCCGCTGGCGGGCGAAGCCCGGTTCGAGAGCAAAGGCGGCCGCGTCCGCATCGCCATTCCACTGCCGGCCGGGGCCGCGCTCGACGATCCCTATTTCTACCCGGGCACGCTCGACGCGCTCGGTCATTCGGCGCCGCAGCTTTTGTCGCGCAACGGCGACTGGCTGATCGTCGAAACGGCGGCGGGCCGCCTCGCCGGATCCCTGGCGGCGCTTGAAGGCGTGCTCGGGATCGGCGACGGCGTCGGCCTGTCGCTGACCGCGCGCCGCGGCGACGTGCCGGCCGCGGGAACGCCGGTCGCGACGGTCGCCACGGCCGGAGGGGGAGGAGAGGGTCCGGCGCTCCTGGTGGCGCTGCTCGGCGCGCTGCTCGGCGGGCTGATCCTCAACATCATGCCCTGCGTCTTCCCCATCCTCAGCCTCAAGGCGCTCGGCCTCGCCCGCGCCGGCGAGACCGAGGCCGAGGCGCGGCGCGAGGCCCTCGCTTATGCGGCCGGCGTCATCGGGATGTGCCTCGCTTTGGGCGGCGTGCTGCTGGCGCTGAGGGCCGGCGGCGCGGCGGTGGGCTGGGCGTTCCAGCTCCAGGACCCGCGCGTCATCCTGTTGCTTCTCCTCCTCGTCACCGCGATCTCGCTCAATCTTGCCGGGCTGTTCAACTTGCCCATGCTCGCCGGCGGCGAGGGGCTGACCGGCAAAAAGGGCGCCGCCGGCGCCTTCTTCACCGGCGCGCTCGCCGCCTTCATCGCGACGCCGTGCACCGGCCCGTTCATGGGCGCGGCGCTTGGCGCGGCATTGGTTCTGCCTTCGGGCGGTGCGCTGGCGGTGTTCGCGGGCCTGGGGCTCGGCCTGGCGCTGCCCTTCCTCTTGCTGGGCTTCGTGCCCGCCTTGCGCCGCCGCCTGCCCAGGCCCGGGCCGTGGATGGCGACACTGCAGCGCATCCTCTCGGTGCCGATGTTCCTGACCGCTTTGGGCCTCGCCTGGATCCTCGGCCGCCAGACCGGTGTCGACGGCATGGCGCTGGGGCTCGCGGCGGTGCTCGCTTTGGGCCTTGCCTTGTGGTGGCTCGGTAAAGGCGGCCGCTGGTTCGCCTGGGCGCTGATCCTGGTCGCCGCCCTCGGGCCGTTGCTGCTGCTCGACGCCGAGCCGGCCGCGGCGGCGCGGGCGGAAAGCCCGCTTGCGGCCGAGCCGTTCAGCGCCGCGCGGCTCGTCGAGCTGCGCGCCACGGGCACGCCGGCCTTCGTCTATTTCACCGCCGACTGGTGCCTGACCTGCAAGGTCAACGAGCGCGGCGCGCTGGCTCAGGGAGAGGTGGCCGAGGCGTTCCGCGCGCGCGGCATCCGCGTGCTGGTCGGCGACTGGACCAGGGGCGATCCCGAAATCGGCCGCTTCCTCGCGCGCCAGGGCCGCTCGGGCGTGCCGCTCTACCTCTATTACGGGCCGGGGCGCGAGGCCGACGTGCTGCCGCAGATCCTGACGACGGCGAGGTTGACCCGACTCGGCGGTTAGTTGCGCCGCTCCCAGACCTTCTGGCCGCCCAGATAGGTCTCCATCACCCGTGTGCCGCGGATCTGGCGGTGGTCGGCGCTCGCGAAGATGTCGCGGTCGATGAAGATGAAGTCGGCGAAGCGCCCGGGCTCGAGCGTGCCGAGCCGGTCCTCGGCGAAGCCCGCGAAAGCCGCTCCCCGGGTGAAAGCGGCGAAGGCCTGCTCCAGCGACAGCCGCTGCTGCGGCAGCCAGCCGCCGGCCGGGTTGCCTTCAGCGTCCTCGCGGCTGATCGCGGCGGCGAGGCCGGGGAACGGGTTGGGGCTCTCGACCGGGAAGTCCGAACCGAAGGCGAGCGGCACGCGATTGTCCAACATGCCGCGCCACGCATAGGCGCCATTGAGGCGCTCCAGCCCCATCCGCGCCTCGGCCATCAGCCTGTCCGAAATCTGGTGGGTCGGCTGCATCGAGGCGATGATGCCGTGGCGGGCGAAACGCGGCAGATCGGCGGGGTCGACGATCTGGGCATGCTCGATCCGCCAGCGCCGGTCGCCCTTGTAGGTCTCGGCAAGCTCGTCGATCGCGTCGAGCGCGAGCGCGTTGGCCTGGTCGCCGATGGCGTGGACGGCAATTTGGAAATTGTCCATCGCTGCCCGGCTCATCAAATTCTTGAGCACGGTGTCGCTGACCAGAGGCAGGCCGCGCTGGCCGGGCGCGTCGCGATAGGGCGCTTTCAGCCAGGCGCCGCGCGAGCCCAGCGCGCCGTCGAGATAGAGCTTCACCCCGACCATGCGCAGCCGCCCGTCGTAGAGCCAGGGCGTCGGCCGCGTGCCGGCGACGGCGAGCAGATTGTCGATCCCCGCGGCGTAGGAGAGAATTCGGACGTTGAGCTGCCCGGCATCGCCGGCGCGGCGCATCACCGCCCAATCCTCGGCGCTCGTCCCCATGTCGGCGACACTTGTGAGGCCGTAAGAGAGCAATATCTCCTGGGCGCGCGCCAAAGCCCGGTCGCGCTGGATCGGCAGCGGCGCGGGCACGGCGGTCTCCATCAGGCTCATCGCGGCGTCGACGAAGATGCCGCTCGGGGCGGCGTTGGTCGCCCGGCCGGTGCGCTCGATCCGTCCGCCCTGCGGCGCCCGGCTCGCGGCGGTGATACCGGCCTCGCGCATCGCCGCCGAGTTCGCCCAGCCGGCATGGCCGTCGACCCGCTCGAGCCAGACCGGCCGGTCGCCGGTGACGGCGTCGAGATCGGCGGCGGTCGGGAAGCGGCCCAGGCCCCAGCGCTCCTGGTTCCAGCCGCGCCCGATGATCCAGCGCGGGGTCGGGTTGGCGGCGGCATATTGGGCGATCCGCGCTTGCGCCTCGGCGAGCGAGTTGGTGTCGGAAAGGTCGAGCAGCAGCGCGCCCATGCCGAGGCCCATGACGTGGCCGTGGCCGTCGATCAGACCGGGCAGCAAGGTGCGGCCGCGGCCCTCGATCAGATAGCGGGTCCGCGCGGGCCGCCGGTCGCCGCGCTGGAGCAGCTGGCGCACCCGGCCGTCGTCGCCGACCCACAGAGCGTTGAAGCGGTGGAGGCGCCCGTCCTCGCGCAACGTATAGCCGTTGACGTTCTCGACCAGAGTGTCGGCGGACGCCGGCGTCGCGAGCAGCAAGGCGGCGAGGAAAAGAAGGATGCGCTTCAAGGCTCGAGCCTCCGGATCAGGGATGACGTGTCCTGCCGCCCGGCGCCCATCGCCTGGAGGTCGGCGTAGAATTGGTCGACGAGCGCGGTCAACGGCAGCCGGGCGCCGTTGGCGCGCGCTTCCTCGAGCGTCAGGCCGAGATCCTTGCGCATCCAATCGACCGCGAAGCCGAAATCGAAACTGCCCTTGTCCATGGTCGGCCAGCGGTTGACCATCTGCCAGCTCTGCGCGGCGCCGCCCGAGACCGCTTCGAACACCTTGTCCGCGTCGAGCCCGGCCTGGTGGGTGAAATGGATTGCTTCGGACAGGCCCTGGACAATGCCGGCGATGCAGATCTGGTTCACCATCTTGGTCAGCTGGCCGTGCCCGGCCGGCCCGACATGGACGATGCGCGCGGCATAAGCCTCCATCAGCGGCCTCGCGGCGGCAAGCGCCGCATCCGTCCCCCCGCACATGATCGCCAGCTGACCCGATTCCGCGCCCGCCTGGCCGCCCGACACCGGAGCATCGACGCAGTGGAGGCCCCTGGCATCGCCTTGCCGGGCGAGGCGGCGGGCGAGACCGGCCGAGACCGTCGTATGATCGATGAACAACGCCCCTTCGCGCATGGCGGCGAAGGCGGCCGAGGCGACTTCCTCGACATCCTTGTCGGCGCCGACGCAGGCGATGACGGCGTCCGCCCCGGCCGCCGCCTCGGCTGCCGAGGAGGCGCGCCGGCCGCCATTTGCCGCCACCCAGGCCCCAGCGTTTTCCGGGCTGCGATTGTAGACGACGAGATCGTGGCCGGCCTCGGCGAGGTGTCGCGCCATCGGCGCGCCCATCACGCCGAGCCCAAGGAATGCGATCCGTGCCATGAGCCGGGCGATAAGGCCTGTTGGCCCGCCGCGCCAGATAGTCTGGACGGTAGTGAGTGCGGACCCTTGCGTCCCACGCTGACACGGCGCGCCGCGACCGCCGCCATTGGCCGCATCCGCCCTTCCCAACCGGGGCGGCGCGGATCATAACGAAAAGCGGCAATCAGGCCGTCCGGTGGAGTCGAATTGAGCGCACCCTTCCGATTTCCGCGTTTCTTCGTGACCACGCCCTCGCCCTGCCCGTACATCGCGGGCAAGACCGAGCGGAAGGTGTTCACCGAGCTCAGCGGGGCCCATGCGGGCGAGCTCAACGACGCGCTCGGGCGGATCGGCTTCCGGCGCAGCCAGAACGTCGCCTACCGTCCATCCTGCATCGACTGCGCGGCCTGCATCTCGGTTCGCGTCGTCGCGCAGGAGTTCCAGCCAAACGCCACCCAGCGCCGCGTGCTGCGCCGCAACGCCGACCTCGAGGTCACCGCCTGCAAGGCCTGGGCGACCGAGGAGCAATACGAGCTGCTCCGCCGCTATTTGCGCGCCCGCCACCCCGAAGGCGGCATGGTCGAGATGGACGAGAGCGATTTCTCGGACATGGTCGAGCAGAGCCCGGTCAAGACCTATATCGTCGAATATCGCGAGCCGGCTCAAGACGGCGTGCCCGGCCGCCTCGTCGGCGCCTGCCTGACCGACCAGCAGAGCGACGGCCTTTCGATGATCTACAGCTTCTTCGAGCCCGACAACGGCCGCCGTTCGGGCCTCGGCACCTATATCATCCTCGATCATATCGTCCGCGCGGGGCGGGCCGGGCTGCCTTACGTCTATCTCGGCTATTGGGTCGAGGAGGCGAAACGGATGGCCTATAAGTCCAAGTTCCGGCCCCTGGAGCGGCTCGGCCCGGGCGGTTGGCGGCGCTTCGATCCCGAGCAGCGGGAGCTGCCGCTCACTCCCTAGGCTCCGCAAGTAAAATAGTCTCCCCTCTCCGAAAAGCAGCACGGAATAATCATCGGTTTCAGCCGAAACGAACTTAACCTTATTCCATTCTTGACCTAATTCTCCACAGGTTTAGCTTCCGTCACAGCGGGCGGAGTCGCCGCCCGAGTCGTGGCGTCGCGTTGAACCAAGACAGGAACGATGCGCGGCCCTGAATCACCCACGTTATTGCGCTTGAATTGGGTGAAGGGCGAACGTGTTCGGGTCAATGATACGGGGGTGGTGCTGCCATGGCACGCGCGACGATCAAACCAGCCACCTACGTCTCTGCCGGCGGCGGCGAACAGGTCAACACGACAACGGAACTGGACCACTTCCAATCCGCCGCGAACGACGCGCCGGTGGCGACGATCGCCATCCCAGCGGGCGACGAAACGCGCGTCAACAGCGAGACGGCGAGCGACCAGAATCTGCCTGCCATCGCTGGCCTCGCCGGCGGCGGCACTGTCGTCGTCTGGCAGTCATTCGAATCCGGATCCTACGCCATTTACGTCCAGCGATATGACGTTGCTGGCGCGGCGGTGGGCGACGAGACGCTGGTCAGCACGCCGAGCCAAAGCGAGGAGGCGGCGTCCGTCGCCGCCCTCGCCGATGGCGGCTATGTCATCACCTGGATGTCCACTGGCCCGGAGGGAACCGACGACACCGGCATCTACGCCCAGCGTTTCAACGCGTCGGGCGGACTGGTCGGCCCCGAATTCCACGTCAACACGACGGAGGCGGGCAACCAGATCAGTCCCTCCGTCGGCGCGCTCGCCGACGGCGGCTATGTGGTCGCCTGGACCTCGGTCGGCCAGGACGCCGAGGGCAGCAGCATCCACGTCCAGCGCTACGATTCGCTGGGCGG
>DASQFO010000286.1:0-3356 GCA_035633095.1 Allosphingosinicella sp.
AGCACGTCCTTGGCGACCGGCGCCGCGGCGCGGGCGCCGCCGAGGCCGTGCTCGATCACCACCGCTCCGGCGTAAAGCGGCGCCGCCACCGGCGCGAAAAAGACGAACAGGCCATGGTCGCGGTAGCGCCAATCGCCGCTCTGGCCGCGCTGCCCGCCCTCGATGCGGCGCACTTGCGCGGTCCCGGTCTTGCCCGCCATCAAAATGTCGGGAAAGGGCAGGCGGCTGCGCCCGGCCGTGCCGTGCCCGTTCACCACCTCCGACATCGCCGCGCGCACGAACGCGAAATGGGCGGGATCGTAGGGGAAGCCCTGCGGCCGCCGCCCTTCGCCCGCGATCAGCCGCGGCCGCACCCTTTTTCCCGAAGCGATGCAGGCCGCCATCGTCGCGAGCTGGAGCGGATTGAGGATCAGATAACCCTGGCCGATCGCCGCGTTCAACGTGTCCGACTGGGTCCATTCCTGGTCGTAGCGCCGCCTTTTCCAGGCGCTGTCCGGGACGGTGCCGTAGCTTTGCGAGACGACCGGCAGCTCGAACCTCTCGCCCAAGCCCAGGCTTCGCGCCATCGGCGCGATCCGGTCGTAGCCGATGCGCCGGCTCATCGAATAGAAATAGGTGTTGCAGCTGCGCGCGATCGCGGTGTGCATGTTCATGCTGCCATGCGTGCCGAGGCAGCGGAAGAAGCGGGGGCCGAGCTGGAAGCCGCCCGGGCAGTTGACCCGCTCCTCCGGATCGACCCCCGCCTCAAGGAGCGCCATCGCGGCCATCGGCTTCACCGTCGATCCGGGTGGGTAGAGCGCGTTCAGCACCTTGTTCAGGAGCGGCTTGCGCTCGTCCTCAGCAAACATCCGCCATTCGTTGTGGCTGATCCCGTCCGCGAAGCTGTTGGGATCGTAGGCCGGCATCGAGGCCAGAGTGAGGATGTCGCCGTTGCGGCAGTCGAGCACGACGACGGCGCCGGATTCATCGCCGAGCCGCCGCGCGGCATAGCTTTGGAGGCCGGCGTCGATCGTCGTCCTCAATGGCGCGCCGCTGACGTCCGACAGCGTCCTGAGCTCGCGCACCAGCCGCCCGCGCGCGGTGACCTCGACCCGCGCCGCGCCCGGACGGCCGCGCAGCCTTTGCTCCATGACCTTCTCGAGCCCCTCCTTGCCGACCTTGAAGCCCGGCGTGATTAGCAGCGGATTGCGGTTCTCGGCGTCATAATCCTCGCGGTTGGGCGTGCCGACATAGCCGACCAGATGGCCGATTGCGGCGCCTTCGGGATAATAGCGCGCGAAGGCGCGGAGCGGCGAGACGCCGGGCAGCTCGGGCAGGCGGACGTTGACCGTGGCGAAGTCCTCGAAGGACAGATGCTCGGCCACCGGCACCGGCTGGAAGCCGGCCGCCGCGCCCAGATCCCGGCGAATCCTGGCGACGTCGTCGGCGCTGAGATCGAGGATGTCGGCGAGGATGCCGATGACCCGGTCGGGATCCTCGAGCCGGTCGGGGATCAAATCGACGCGAAAGTCGCTGCGGTTGACCGCCATCGGCTGGCCGTAGCGGTCGACGATCCAGCCGCGCCGCGGCGGGATCAGGCGCATCTGGACGCGATTCGATTCAGCGAGGCCGGAGTAACGCTCGTTCTCGGCGATGGCGATATAGGCCATCCGACCGGCGAGCAGGACGCCGAGCCCGGCCTGGAGCGTGCCGAGGAAGAAGGCGCGCCGCGAAAAGCTGTTCGCCTGGCTGCTTTCGGTAACGATGGGTCCGCCGCGCTTCATCGGAGCAGCCGCCAGCGGTCGAGCGCCACCACCAGCCGCGCCGCGACCGGGTAGGCGAGCACCGAAAGCCCGAGCTGCGGCACCATGATCTGGAAGCTGATTTCGCTGCCCATGAGCAGCGCAATGTACCACACGCCGACGCTGTGGAAGAGGAGGGCCCCCGCCGCCAGCGCCCAGTCGAGCCAAAAATCGCGGACGCCGAGCAGGCCGTCGCCATAATCGAACGCGAGGAAGGCGGCGGTCCAGAGCAGCATCGATTGTCCCAAAGGCGCGCCGCTGATCAGGTCGGCGGCGAGGCCGAGCCCCAGCGCGACCTGCGCCGACCAGATTTCCGGCCGCAGCAGCCGCCAGCTGATCAGCACCAGGAAGCCGAAATTCGGCGCCCAAAGCGACGACGCGACCAGCGGCATCAGCACCAGCCCAATCGCGGCCAGCGTCGACAGCAGGGGCACGTAGCGGCGCCTGAGGTCGCGGATCGCGACCTCGGCGTTCGATCCGGCGATCCGGCTCATTGCGGCGGCGGCGCCGGCGCGGCCGCGCGCGGCTGAACGACGAGATCGGGCTGCTGTTGCTGCAGGCCCGGCTGGTAGCGGGGATTGCTCTGCTGCCCTGGCCGCGGCACCGGCGGCGGGACCGCGACCGGCGGCGCGGACGCGCGCGGCGGCGCGTCGTCGAGCGCTCCCACCGCCGCCGGCTGGTAGGGGCGCTCGACGATGGCGAAATCCATCCGCGCCGGATCGGCCAGCGGCCGCGCGATCGCGGTGTCGCCCTCCTGCCCGGTCACCCTCGCGACCGGGATGTTGGGCGGGAAGATGCCCCCAATACCCGAGGTGACGACAATGTCGCCGCGCCGGAACGGGTTCTGGCCGACTTCAAGCGTGCGCAGCTCGATCGTGCCGTCGCCGCGTCCCACTGCCAGCGCCGGCGTGCCGTCGCGGACCATCCGCACCGGCACATTGCTCGATCCGTCGGTGACGAGCAGCACGCGCGACGCCCAGCGTCCGGTTTCGAGCACCCGGCCGATCAGGCCGTCGGCGGAGCGCACCGGCTGTCCCGGCGCGACACCGGATGAGGATCCGGCCGACAGAGTCGCAAGCCGTCGCGGCGCGTCGAAGGTAGACCCGACGATCCGCGCCACCACGATCTCGCCGCCGGTTTCGCGGACGAGGCCGAGCGAGGCGAGGAGCCGCCTGTTCTCATGCTCGAGCGCCTGGCGGGCATTCAGCTCGCGCCGCGCCTCGGCGAGCTCGCGCCGCAGCCGGCCGTTCTGCGATCCGGCGCGGACATAGTTGGAAACGCCGTCGACGATCCCGCCGACGAAGCCGACGACCGAGCGGCCGGCGCTGCTGATCGGCGCGGTGACGTCGAGCGCGGCGCCGCGGATCGCGGCGAAGCCCCGGGGGTCGACCATGGAAATGACGAGCAGCAGCGCGCCGAACAGGCCGCCGCCGACGGCGATGACATAGCCGACGAACAAGCCGTATTGCGCCCTGCGGGAGAATCCGGGGCGCCGTTTGCCGAGCGCCATGCCCCGCCCCCTTCTTTTTACGCCGTGGTCAGGACGCCGCGGAAGATTTCCTCTTCCATCGCCCG
>DASQFO010000287.1:0-1933 GCA_035633095.1 Allosphingosinicella sp.
GGCGAGAATGCGATCGAGCACGAGATAAGGGTCTGGATCAGCGATCCCGAGGCCGGGCTGGGCAGCGTCCGTTCGGAGATACTGACGCGGGTGCTGGAGCTGTTCCGCGAGCACGAGATCGCGATTCCAGTGCCGCAGCACGAGGTGCGGATCACGGAGTGGCCGGCGGACTCAGACGGGCCGCCATCGCGCTCCTAACTTCAACCCCTCCCTTGAAAGGGAGGGGAGAATTCAGCGAAGCAAAGCCGCCATCGCGCTGAGCGCGGCGTCGAGCTGGCCGGCGAGGCGGGCGGCGGCGGCGCGGGGCGGCTCGGCCTCGCCCGCCGCGAGCAGGGCCTCGACGCCGGCGGCGGCCCAGATCGCGGTCTCGGCGGCGAGCGACTCGAAGCGGCGCTGCACCACCGGCAAAGCGGCATCGTAAGCGGCGCTGATCCGCGCCGCTTCGTCGAGCGCGTCGTCATGGGCTGGGGAGGCGGACCGGCCGGCGATCCGCTCGATCAGCCGCAGCGCTTCGCGCAGCCGCGCGACCTGGCGGCCGGGATCGGGCCCGGCGACGGCGAGCGAAGGCGGCGCCTGGTGCGTCATGGCGCGCGAAGCTAAACGGCGCGCGCTAAGGAAGGACTAACGGCAGCCCGTCAATTCGGAACGCTGACCGAGGCTTCCTGACCGTCGCCTTGCGGCAGCTGGAGCATGGTCTGGACCAGGGTGCCGCGGCTCACAACAGTCGTCTGCGGATCGCCGGCGACCGAGCGGGCGCCCAAAGCGGAGCGCTCGGCATGGGCGACCTGGAGCATGCTGTTCTCGACCGCGCTGCGCGGCTGCGGGCCACCGAAAAGGGCCTGCAGCGCCTGCGCGCGCGGATCCTGCGACCCGGCCTCGGGTTCGCCCGGACGCGGCGGGGTCATGGCGAAATCGGGCGGCACCACCAATGGCGCGTTGCGCGCGACCCGGAACTCGTCGGGGCCGGAGCGGCCGAACTGACCCCGGCTGGCGCATCCCGAGAGGATGAGCGCGGCCGAAGCGGCAAGGACGATGGGGGCGATACGCATGTCAGACTTCCTTCTTGGGCGGCCTGCCATCGCGCATAAGCAGCGCGCGGACAAGCAAAAGCAGCACCCCGATGGTAATCGCGGCGTCGCCGACATTGAAGACCAAAAACGGCCGCCACTCCCCGAAATGCAGGTCGGCATAGTCGACGACGTAGCCCAGGCGCACCCGATCGACGATATTGCCGAGCGCGCCGCCGAGCACCAGGGCGAGCGCGACCGAATCGGCGCGCTTGCGCTCGCGCCACAGCCAGGCGGCGACGAAGGTCGCGATCGCGGCGGTCAGCGCCACCAGGAGCCAGCGGCCGAGCGCGCCCTCCGCCGAGAGGAGGCCGAGCGAGACGCCTGTATTTTCCACCCAGCGCAGATCGAAAAAGGACAGGATATTCATCTCCCGCCCGGGCTGGCCCTTGAGGTCGAGCGGAACCGTGACCACCCATTTGGCGGCCTGATCGAACGCGAAGATCAAAAAGGCGATGACGAGCGCCGTCGAGCGGTTGCGCCGCATTTTCGCGTCCACCAGCGGCGCCGGCCGGGTCCCGTTCGCTTCGACGTCACCCATTCACCACCCCCTCGCAGCGCCCGCACAGGCCGCCATCCTCGGCGACCTCGGGCAAATGCCGCCAGCAGCGGCCGCATTTCAGATAGTCGGTCTTGCTCACGTCGATCCCCTCGCCGCCGCCCGGCACGACTTCGGACACGATGAAGATTTCGGCGAGAGCGGCAAGGCTTTCTCCGCTCAGGCCCAGTTCCAGATCGGGATAGAGAATCTTCGCTTCGAGGCTGGAGCCGATCACCTTCTCCCGCCTGAGCGGCTCGATGCACTCGGTGACGCGCGCGCGGGTCGCGCGGATCAGCTCCCATTTCGTCGCGAGCGCTGGATCGCG
>DASQFO010000288.1:0-9502 GCA_035633095.1 Allosphingosinicella sp.
GGGCGGCCCGCCGCCATTCGCCCTTCCTGAAGTTTCAGCTCGACAGGCTGCCGCAAGTGGCGGAGGCGCTGGAGCGCGGCGACCTCGCGGCGGCGCTGGAAATCGCCCGGCACGAGGGCGAAATCGACGACGTGATGGCGGCGGTGCGGCGTGAGCGCAGCGGCTTCGCGCTGGCGCTCGGCGTTGCCGACCTTGCCGGCCTGCCCCTCGAGGAGGTGGTGCGGCCGCTCTCGGACCTCGCCGACCGGCAGATCGGGCGGGCCCTCGAGGCGGCGACCGCCGAACGCACGCCCGATGCGGCGAGCCGGGGCTTCGCGATCATCGCGCTCGGCAAATTGGGCGGGCGCGAGCTCAATTATTCGTCCGACGTCGACCTCATTTTCCTCTACGATCCCGTGACCTTGCCGAGGAAGCCGCGCGAGGAGCCCGATGTGGCGGCGCTCCGCGTCGGCCAGCGCGTCGTCGAAATCCTGCAAAAGCGGACCGAGGAGGGCTATGCGTTCCGGGTCGATCTGCGCCTCAGGCCTTCGCCCGAAGTGACGCCGATCGCGCTGCCGGTCGACGCGGCGATTTCCTATTACGAATCCTCGGCTCTGCCGTGGGAGCGGGCGGCGTTCATCCGCGCCCGGGCGGCGGCCGGCGACCCGGCGCTGAGCCGTTACTTTCTCGAGGCGATCCACCCGTTCGTGTGGCGGCGCTCGCTCGATTTCGGAGCGATCGCGGAGATCAGCTCGATCACCCGGCGGATCCGCGACCATTATGCCCAAGGGCAGGCGTTCGGACCCGGCTACGACGTCAAGCGCGGCCGCGGCGGCATCCGCGAGGTCGAGTTCTTCGTCCAGGTCCACCAGCTCATCCATGGCGGCCGCGAGCCCGAATTGCGCGCGCCCGCGACGCTCGACGCGCTGGCGGCGCTGGCCAAAGCGGGGCGGATCAAGGCCGAAGACGGGGCGGCGCTGGCAGAGGCCTATCGCCTGCTCCGCACGATCGAGCACCGTCTGCAGATGGTCGACGACCGCCAGACCCACAGCCTTCCCGCCGACCAAGGCGAGCTCGACAATGTCGCGCGGCTGCACGGGCTCGAGGGCGGCGCCGCTTTGCTCGACCTGCTGCGCCCCCATGTCGAGCGGGTCGCGGCGATCTACCGGACGCTCGACGCGGACGAGGGCGCGCGGCTGCCCGACGGCGGGCAGGCGCTCGAGCAGGCGCTGGCGGCGGCCGGCTTCGCCGCCCCCGAAACGGCCCGGGTCCGGATCGACGGCTGGCGGTCGGGCAAGGTGCGCTCGCTCAGGACAAACCCGGCGCGCGAGGCGTTCGAGGCGATGCTGCCGGTGCTGATCGCCGCGTTCGGCGCCGCGCCCGATCCGATGGGCGCGCTGAACCGGTTCGACGACCTGATCCTGAAGCTGCCCACGGGCGTCAATTTCTACCGCCTGCTCGAGGCGCGGCCGGCGCTGATCGAGCACCTCGCCGCGATCCTCTCCCACGCGCCGGCGCTGGCCGAGCAATTGGGCCGGCGGCCGGTGCTGCTCGACGGCCTCATCGACGCCAGCGCCTTCGCGCCCGCGCCCCCGGTCGATGAGCTGGCCCGGGATTTCTCGCGCGCGGAGCGCGGCGGCGAGGATTATCAATTGCTGCTCGACCTGGTCCGGCGCCGGGTCAACGAGCGCCGCTTCGCGCTCGGGGTCCAGCTGGTCGCGGCGCACACCGATCCGCTCGACGTCACCGAAGGCTATTCGCGGGTCGCCGAAGCGGCGATCGCGGTGCTCGCCGACGCCGCCGTCGCCGAGTTCGCGCGGGCGCATGGAAGGGTGCCGGGATCGGAGCTGCTGATCCTCGGCCTTGGGCGGCTCGGCGGCGAGGCGCTGACCCACGCCTCGGACCTCGACCTGATCTATCTGTTCAGCGGCAGTCACGAAGCCGAGTCGGACGGGGAAAAGCCGCTCGGCGCGACCGACTATTTCAACCGGCTCGCGCCCAGGGTGACCGCGGCGCTGAGCGTGGCGACCGCTGCCGGGCCGCTCTACGACGTCGACACGCGCCTCAGGCCCTCGGGAAAAGACGGCTTGCTCGCGGTCAGCGTCGAGAGCTTCGCCGCCTACCAGGCCGGCCAGGCCTGGACCTTCGAGCATATGGCGCTGACCCGGGCGCGGCCGGTCTACGGCTCGGCGAAGGGGCGCGCCGACCTCCAGGCGGTTATCGACGCCGTGCTCCGCAAAGACCGCGACCCCGCGCGGCTGGCCGCCGACGCGCTCGCCATGCGCCGCGAGATGGACCGCCACAAGCCCGCCGACGGTCCCTTCGACATCAAGCGCGGCGACGGCGGCCTGATCGACCTCGAATTCGCCGTCCACGCGCTCCAGCTCAAGCACCGGATCGGGCTCGATCCTCATCTCGAAGTGGCGCTCGCCGACCTCGAAGCGCAAGCGCTGGTCGGGTCCGACATCGATCCGGCGCTGCGCCTCCTGACCCGGATCCTCGTCATCCTCCGCCTGGTCTCGCCGAGCTCGGCGGTGCCGGCCGAGCCGAGCCGGCCGCTGGTCGCGCGGGCCTGCGGGATGGAGAGCTGGGACGCGCTCATCGCCGCCCACGACGCGGCGCGGCAGACGGTGCGCGACCTGTGGAAACAGATTTTCGGCGAGGCGCGGAGCTGACGTTCGCGCTTGCCGCGCAGCCTTTCGCCCGGCAGACCGTTTCGGGAAGCCACGGCGTGGAGAACATCATGCTCACCGAAGGCGACCCGGTACCCGAAATTGCCCTGACCGGGATGGACGGCGCGAAGATCAGCCCGGCCGACTTCAAGGGCAACAAGCTTGTCCTCTATTTCTACCCCAAGGACGACACCTCGGGCTGCACTCGCGAGGCAGAGGAATTCAGCGCGCTCGCGGACCAGTTCGAGAAGGCCGGAACCTGGATCCTCGGCGTCTCGAAGGACAGCCCGAAGAGCCATGCGAAATTCGCCGCCAAATACGGCCTCAAGGTCAAGCTCGCCACCGATTCCGACGGCCGCGTCTGCGACGCGTTCGGGGTCTGGACCGAAAAGAGCATGTACGGCCGCAAATATATGGGGATCGAGCGCGCCACCTTCCTGATCGACCGCGACGGCACGCTGGCGCGGGTCTGGCGCAAGGTGAAGGTGCCCGGCCACGCCGAGGAGGTTCTGGAGGCGGCGCGGGACCTGCCCTGACCGGGAGTTCCCTGCCGTGACCGGACCGGGGGAACGGGGCGCGCCGCGCCGCGTTTTTCCTTCATGGTCCGGCGCCGGTACAACACGATCCTCGGATTTTCGGCCGCCCTGCTGGTCGCGGCCGCGGGCGGCGTCCAGCTCGGCCAGAGCGCGGTCGCCGAGATCAACCCGATCCACTTTCAGGGGGCGCCAACGCCGCCGCGCGGGATCGACCCCCTTTCGGCCGACCCGCCCGCGGACAGCTTCGCCGACGCTTATGACTGGGAGGCCGGCCACGCCGCGCTGGCGGCGGCATGCGGGGGCGATTGCAACGCGCGCCTGCCCCGCCACGCGGCCGTCTACGCTTACGAGGCGCCGGCCGCCGTGCGGC
This sequence comes from Allosphingosinicella sp., assembly GCA_035633095.1. Taxonomy (GTDB): domain Bacteria; phylum Pseudomonadota; class Alphaproteobacteria; order Sphingomonadales; family Sphingomonadaceae; genus Allosphingosinicella. The sequence continues at coordinate 3,558 of DASQFO010000288.1, forward strand.
CCGCCGCCGCGCCCTATTGGCGCGACGCCCAGCCGGCGGCCGAGCCCGCGCCCTGGGCGCCGGGCGAGACCGCCACGCCGCAGCTCAGCGTCGAGCGCTTTATGGACTATCCGGTCGAGCAGGCGCCGGCAGAAGCGCCCGACGGCAAGATTTCCTCCGGCGACGAGGAATCGGACGAGGGTTGGAGCGATCCCGACCCGGGCCGGCACCTGCCTTGATTGGTCCGATTCGGCGCCGAATCCCGAGGAATCTCGATCGATGCACACCGCCGGGGGCTAATACCGAGGTATTTCCCCGCTAGCCGCGAGCCGCCGTTCAACGACTCACCCCGCGACCAAGCCGGTTTGTCCCGCGATTGCCCGAGAGGGGTTGCCGGGGTGGAACTTGTTAAACACTGTCCCTCCAGAAATCGGGTGGGAACTTCCACGAGTGAATGAGCCGGGGCAGCGAAGCCCCTGAATTTTCAAGCGGTCGCCAGGTGCGATCGTCGCGGCCGAACGAAGGCCGAGCGGGGACAATGATGACGAGCAACGTACTGACAGCGAACGCCGGCCTGTCCGCGACCTTCTTCAACGTCTTCAAGCCCCGCGATATTTTCCTCCACGACGGCAAGAGCCTGCGCCGCTTCACGATCGGCGCCAAGCTGCAGATGGCGGCCGCTTTGGCGGTCTTTTTGTTGCTCGCATGGTCGGCCATCGCGACGATCACCGCGTTTCGGGCGCTCGACGGCGATATGGCCCGGATGGAGCTCCAGGTCGCGAAGATGGAAGCCGACGTCGCCGCGATGCGCGTCGCCGTCCATAATCGCGCCGCGCAGCTCGAGCGCCGCCAGGCCTTCCTCGCCACCATGCTTTCGGGCCGCGCCGACGCCGACCGCCTCTCCGCCCTCCTGCCTGAGGAGGCGAGCCCGCCGAGCAACCCGGCCGCGCGCGCCATGGCGCAAAGCTTTGACGAGGTCGATCAGATGCAGGTCGCGATGGTCGAGCAGGTTCGTGCCGCGACCCGCACCCGCTACCGCGCCACCGCCGCCTCGTTGCGCCGCATCGGCATCAATCCGGCCCGCCTCCAGCAGGCCGTCGCCATGGGCGGCCCCTACGAACCGGTTCCGGCGACCGCCGACAATGCCGACCCGCGCTTCCGCGCCCTCTTCACCAGCTGGCGCGCGCTCGACCAGCTCGAGCAAGGCGTCGCCGGCATTCCCTCGGCCCAGCCGATCCAGGCCGGAGCCAACTTCACCAGCGGCTACGGCATCCGCTCCGATCCCTTCCGCGGCCGCGCCGCGATGCACGCCGGCATCGATCTCGCCGGCCCCTACGGCACCCCCATTTACGCCACCGCCGACGGCACGATCGGGCGCTCCGAATGGAATAGCGGCGGCTATGGCAATCTCGTCGAGATCGATCACGGCCAGGGCATCCAGACCCGCTACGGCCACTTGTCGCGGATGATCGCCCGCCCCGGCCAGCGCGTCCGCCGCGGCGAGCTGATCGGCCTGATGGGCTCGACCGGCCGCTCGACCGGCAGCCACCTCCACTATGAAGTCCGCATCGACGGCCGCGCCGTCAATCCGGTCCCCTTCATGCAGCCGAGCCAGACCCTGATCGCGCTCCAGCGCCGCTCGGGCCTCGAGGCTCCGGTCGCCCTCGGCGGACCGACCGGCGGTCCCGCCCGCGCCGAGCGCTAGCGCCGCTAAATAGGGACTGTCCCCTAATTTTCTAGCAAGCGTCCCCGCAATCGTCTCCGACCTCGATCTGGAAGGTCGTGTGGGTGATGCCGAAGCCGTGCGCGACGCCGTGCGCGCAGTCGGCGAGGAACGCGTCTCCCGGAAAGCCTTTCGGCATGACCAGGTGCGCGGTCAGCGCGGACTCGGTCGTGCTCATCGGCCAGATATGGAGGTCGTGGATGCGCGCGACGCCGGGCAGGCCGAGCAGATGCGCCTCGACCGCGTCGGGATCGATCCCGCGCGGCACGCCCGCGAGCGCCATCGTCAGCGATTCGCGCAGCAAGTCTTTGGTCGCGATGAAGATCAGGCCCGCGACGATGAGGCTCACCACCGGATCCACCCAGACCCAGCCGGTCGCGACGATCGCGATCCCGGCCACGACCACGCCGGCCGAGACCAGGGCGTCGGTGACCATGTGCAGATAGGCGCCGCGGACGTTGAGGTCGCTCTTGCGGCCGCGCGCGAACATGAGCGCGGTAGCACCGTTGACGAGGATGCCGATCGCCGCGACGATGATCACGGTCTTGCCTTCGACCAGCTCGGGGACGAGCAGCCGGACCGCCGCATTGTAGACGATGAAGGCGACCGCGATCAGCAGGATCAGCGCGTTGGCGAGCGCGGCGAGGATCGAGGCGCCGCGCAAGCCGTAGCTGAACCGGCGCGACGGCGGCCTCTTGGCGAGGACCGCCGCGCCCCAGGCGATGGCGAGGCCGAGCACGTCGGAAAGATTGTGGCCGGCATCGGCGAGGAGGGCCATCGATTTGGCCATGAAGCCGTAGCCCGCCTCAATCGCGACGAAAGCGAGGTTGAGAAGGATGCCGGCAGCGAAGGCCTTGCTGAAATCGGCGGGATGGGCGCCGTGCCCGTGGTGATGATGCCCGCCCTGCACGGGGACAGTTACTTTTCTTCGGTCCGCTGCATGTGCAGCTCAGCCGGGCTTGCGCGAAAAAAAGTAACTGTCCCCATTTTTCATTTCCCGCGCTTTTGGCGATGCTTTTCGAGGTCGAGGACGCTCGACGCTTCGCCGTCGGGGAGCAGGCCGAGGCGGCGGGCGACTTCCTGATAGGCTTCGGCCTCGCCGCCCAGATCGCGGCGGAAGCGGTCCTTGTCGAGCTTCTCGTTGGTGTTCATGTCCCAGAGGCGGCAGCCGTCGGGGCTGATCTCGTCGGCGAGGATGATGCGCGCGAAATCGTTCTCCCAGAGGCGGCCGAACTCGAGCTTGAAATCGACCAGGCGAATCGAGATGCCGGCGAACAGGCCGCACAGGAAGTCGTTCACGCGGATCGCCATGTCGGCGATGTCGTTCATTTCCTCCTGCGTTGCCCAGCCGAAGCAGGCGATATGCTCGTCGGCGATCATCGGGTCGCCCAATGCGTCGTCCTTGTAATAATATTCGATGATCGTGCGCGGCAGCGCGGTGCCCTCCTCGATGCCGAGCCGCTGCGACAGGCTGCCGGCGGCGACGTTCCTGACCACGACCTCGATCGGCACGATCTCGACCTGGCGGATCAGTTGCTCGCGCATGTTGAGGCGGCGGACGAAATGGGTCGGGATGCCGATATTGCCGAGCAGCGTGAAGATATGCTCGGAGATGCGGTTGTTGAGCACGCCCTTGCCCGCGATCGTGCCCTTCTTCTGGGCGTTGAACGCGGTCGCGTCGTCCTTGAAATACTGGATCAGGGTGCCGGGCTCGGGCCCTTCGTAGAGGATCTTGGCCTTGCCCTCGTAGATCATGCGGCGGCGGGACATGGGCGAGAGCCTTCGGCTTCGGGTGGGCGAGGGAAGCGGCTCTATAGGCGAGGGGCGGCGGGAGGGCAAACCGCCCGCAAAACGGGGACAGTATATATTTTTCGGAAGCGCCGGGCGGAAATTGTATACTGTCCCCGTTTTCAGGTCACTTTGCCGCGGACTGAGAACCTCGGTTCACGCCAGCTTTCGCTCGTCATGATCGTCGCCAGCCGGTCGACGCCGACCCAGATGTCCTCGAAGCCGAGATAGAGCGGGGTGAGGCCGAAGCGGACCACGTCCGGCGCGCGGAAATCGCCGATCACGTCGGCCTCGATCAAGGCCTGGCAGATTTCGAAGGCGTGGGGGTGGACGAAGGAGATGTGGCTGCCGCGCTGGTCCTCGCCGCGCGGGGATATGCATAGGAGGTCGGGGCAACGCTGCTCCATCAGCGCGTGGAAGACGTCAAACATCGCGCGCGACTTGGTCCACAGCCGCGCCATGGTGACGCCCTCGAAGGCGTCGAGGCCGCATTCGAGCGCGGCGAGGCTGAGGATCGGCGGGGTGCCGGCGAGGAAGCGGTCGATGCCCGCGGCCGGGGCGTAATCGTCGGTGAAGGCGAACGGCGCGGCGTGGCCCATCCAGCCGCGCAAGGGCGAGACCAGCCGTTCGTGCAGGCTTTCGGCGACGTAGAGGAAGGCCGGCGCGCCGGGCCCGCCGTTCAGATATTTGTAGCCGCAGCCGACGGCGAGCTCGGCACCCGCCTCGTTGAGGTGCAAGGGGATTGCGCCGGCGCTGTGGCTCAAATCCCAGACCGTCATTGCCCCCGCGGCCTTCGCCCCGGCGGTGATCCGCGCCATGTCGAAGCGTTCGGCGGTCTTGTAGTGGACATGGGTGAGGAGGAGCAGGTTGGTGTCCGCGCCGATCCGGGCCTCCAGCTCGGCGCGCGGCGCGACCTCGAGCGCGAGCCCGAGCAGGTCGGCGACGCCGCCGGCGATATAGAGGTCGGTGTGAAAATTGCCGCTCTCGGAGAGCAACGTCTTGCGGTCCGAGAGACGCGCCGCGGCGGCCAGCAATTTGAACAGGTTGACCGAGGTCGAATCGGCGACGATCACCTCGTGCGCCTTCGCGCCGATCAAAAGCGCGATCTTGGCGCCGAGGCGCTGCGGCGCGCCGATCCAGTCGTGGTCGTTCCAGCTGCGGATCAGCGATTCGCCCCATTCCTGCGTGACGACCGAGTCGAGCCGCGCCGCGGCGGTCTTGGGAAGCGGCCCGAGCGAATTGCCGTCGAGGTAGATCAGGCCTTCGGGCAAATGGAAGCGGTCGCGCAAGGGCCGCAGCGGATCGGCGGCGTCGGCGGCCCGGGCTTCTGCGAGCGTGAAGCTCATCGGCCGAGCGCCCGCTGGAGCTCCTCGACCGCGGCGGCCCAGGCGGCGGTCTCGGGGGCGATCAGCTCGACATGGCCGGTGCGATCGATCATGCGGACGCGGACGTCGTCGCCGGCGGCGCGCATCGGGCCCGCATAGCCCTCGGCGTAGGCGGTCGGGATGATCCGGTCCTGCAGGCCGTTGATCAGCACCTGCTTGACGCCGAGCGGGGCGAGGCGGGGCACCGACGTGTCGGTGAAATGCCCATTGGTCAAACGGCCGATCACCTCGTTGCCGCAGCCGTTTTCCGAGCGCGCCGCTTCCTCGAGGTCGGGCAGGCCGCCAAGGCCGACCACCTCATGGATCGGCAGCGGATTCGGGGTGCGGAGCGGCGAACCTTGCGGCAGCTTCGGCCGCCCCGCCAGCCAGAGCGCGAGATGGCCGCCGGCGCTGTGGCCGGCGGCGACAACGCGCGAGAGATCGAGATTGTAGGCGCCGGCATGGCCGCGGACCGCGTCGGCGGCGGCGGCGGCGTCCTCGAAGGTACCGGGATAGCCGCCGCCCGGCCGGTCGACGCCGCGATAGTCGATGTTCCAGACCGCGATTCCGCGCCGGCGCAAATCGTCCGCGATCCAGTTCATGATCCTTCGATCGGCGATGTCGGTCTGCCAGCAGCCGCCATGGACCATCAGCACCACGGGGTGCGGGCCGGCGCCTTCGGGGACCCAGACGTCGACGACCTGGAGGGGGCCGCCGCCATAAGCGACGGTGGCGGTCGGCGCCGGGCGCGGCCGCTCGAGCAGGTCGGGCCAGGCCATCAGGCCGTCGGGGCCGCGACCGGCCGGAGGAGTCGTCTGGCTCACCGCGCACGCGGCTAGCGCGACGCCGAAGACGAGAGCAAGCGGTTTCGGAAAACGGCGCATGGCGGCCCTGCGATAGACCGCCATGCGCCGCAGTGGAAATGGGGACAGTCACTTTTGCGCGCCTGGCATCGAATCTGCGGTGCAAACGGCTGAAAAGTGACTGTCCCCGTCGGGGGCTTCTATCCGCACCGGGGGCGCGGCGGATTCCAGGGGGCGTTGAATTCTATCTCGTTCTGCTTGCACAGCCCTATGCGGATCGTCTCCGCG
>DASQFO010000289.1:0-3137 GCA_035633095.1 Allosphingosinicella sp.
CTTCGCCATCGCCGGCTATTCGCAGGACGAAGTCGACGCGAACTTTTCGGGCATGATCAACGCCTTCAAGTACGGCGCCCCGCCGCACGGCGGCGCCGCGCCGGGCGTCGACCGCATCGTCATGCTGCTCGCCGACGAGCCCAATTTGCGCGAGGTCGTCCTGTTTCCGATGAACCAGCGCGCCGAGGATCTGATGATGAACGCCCCGGGCGAGGTGACGCCCAAGCAGCTGCGCGAGCTCCACATCCGCATCGTCGAGCCGCCGAAAAGCTGACCGCCCCAAACTGGGTCGTCATGCCAGCGCAGGCTGGCATCCAAGCGGCGTTGGTGTCACGAGGCCTGTCTGGACCCCAGCTTCCGCTGGGGTGACGGTGAAAAAGAATGGCGATCAACCTTTGGGATTATGAAGCCGGCGCCCGGTTCGACGGCGACTATGACGAAGCGCTCGACGACCTTCAGGGGCGCCTCTCGCGTCTGTTCGTCGCCAATCTAGTCCACGGCAGGAAGGCGATCGTCGTCTGCGAAGGCTGGGATGCGAGCGGCAAGGGCGGCGCGATCCAGCGCATGACCGCCAAGTGCGATCCGCGCGCCTATCGAGTCTGGCCGGTCGCCGCGCCCACCGACGAGGAAAAGGCGCACCACTATCTGTGGAGATTCTGGCAGCGCATGCCGGAGGCGGGCGAGGTCGCGATCTTCGATCGCTCCTGGTACGGCCGCGTCCTCGTCGAGCGGGTCGAGGGCTTCGCGGCCGAAGCCGAATGGCGCCGCGCCTATGACGAGATTAACGAGCTCGAGGCCCAGCTCGGCGCCGACGGCACAGTGATCGTCAAGCTCTTCTTCCACGTCACCCAGGAGGTCCAGGACGAGCGGCTCAGGGCCCGGCTCGACCACCCATGGAAGCGCTGGAAGGTCGGGCCCGAGGACATCCGCAACCGCGCCCACCGCAAGGACTATCTCGCCGCGATCAAGGACATGTTCGCCGAAACGGACACGCGCTGGGCGCCGTGGACCGTGATCGACGGCAACGACAAGAAGGCGGCCCGCATCGCGGCGCTCGGCCGCGTCGCCGACGCGCTCAAGGCCGCGCTTCCCAAGGGGCCTCCGCCGCGCCGTCCCGATCTGGAACAGCTGGCACAGGCTCTGGCGAAACAGCCCGACTGACCCGCTTCATTGCGTTAATGTGCCCCGATCAACCTGGGAGACCGAGATGCGCCGGTCCGTCTATCTGGTCCTGATCGCCGCCGGCGGCCTGGCCGCCTGCGCCTATGACGAACATGGCGATCACGGCCGCGAATGGGCCGGCCAGCGCCATGCTCATGGGGGCGCGCTCAGCGGCCCCGGCGTCGCCATCCTCGACGACTGGCTGAAGGACACGCGCGAAGGCAAGGTGATCGTCACCATGGGCTGGCGCGACGCCGGCCGGGGCGTCGTCAGCGAGGACGTCGCCCACCGCGCCAATATCTGGTTCCGCCGCTATGCCGACGGCAACCGCGACATGACGATCACCGACGCGGAGATCCGCGCCGCTTTGGTCGCGGGGGCCCGGCGCTGGACCCGGCGGGCCAGGGCTAGCGAGGGTCCGGGTAACTGATCGCGACCACCTCATAATCCTTTTCGCCGCCGGGGAGGACGACCCGGCGCGTGTCGCCCACGGCCGCGCCGCGCACCGCCCGGGCGAGCGGAGAATGCCAGCTCACCAGGCCCGCGCCGGCATCGGCCTCGTCCTCGCCGACCAGGGTCACGATCCGCTCATTGTCGCCGGCGTCGGCGAGCGTCACGGTGGCGCCGAACCAGGCCCGGCTCCGGTCGGGCTGGCGCGCCGGATCGGTCACCCTGGCGTCCGCCATCCGTTTCGACAGAAAATTGATCCGCCGGTCGATCTCGCGCAGCCGGCGCTTGCCATATTGGTAATCGGCATTTTCGGACCGGTCGCCATTCGCCGCCGCCCACGCGATCACCTCAAGGAGCTTCGGCCGCTCGACCGCGAACAAGGCCTCATACTCCTCGCGCAGACGCGTATAGCCCGCCGGGGTGATGTAATTGAGCCGGTCGCTCAGCGCGGCCTCTGCCCGAGATAGGCGGAGATCCGCCGCTGCGGGCTCCCGCGATTCGGGTTGATCATCTCGTAGACCACGGCATTCTCGACCACGCGCTGCACATAATTGCGGGTCTCGGAGAAGGGGATGTCCTCGATCCAGCGCAATATGTCCGCGCCGGGCAGCCGCGGGTCGCCGTTCTGGGCGATCCAGCGGCGGACGTTGCCGCTGCCGGCATTGTAGGCGGCGGCGACCAGCACGGCGTTGCCGCCCCATTCGTCCATCAGCTCGGTCAAATGATGGTTGCCGAGCAGGATATTATATTGCGGGTCCTCGGTCAGCCGGCCGAGCACATAGGATTCGCCGACCCGGCCCGCCGCCTGGCGCGCGGTGCCGGGCATCAGCTGCATGAGGCCGCGCGCGCCGGCCGAGCTCACCGCGCTTCGCTCGAACGAGCTTTCCTGGCGCATGATGCCGTGGGCGAGCGCCCAATAGCGCGCATAAGCGGGCGGGATCGGAACCTCGGGGAAGGCGGCGCGGGCGTAGAAGCTGTCGCCCATGTTGCGCGCCTCGCGCGCCGCCCAGACGCCGATATCGAGCCGGCCGGCCTGGCGCCCGAAATCGCCGGCGAGCGCGCGCTCGCGATCGGTCGTCAGCTGTTCGGCCAGAGCCCGGACGAACAGGCTCTGGTCGCCGCGCCTCCCGATCATGCCCAGATGGCGGATCGCTTCGGCGAGCGGGCGCCGCGCGAATTCGGCGCGCTCGGCGCCGCTGATCTCCGGATGCGGCGCGGGCGGCATCGTCGCGCGGCCCAGCCGCTCGAGCGCGAGCTGGCCGTAAAACTGGTCGGGGTTCGCCGCCGCCTGCTCGAGCCAGGCGCCCGCCTGCGCCGTCTGCCCGGCGGAATTGCCGGCTCGCGCGGCCCAATAGAAGCCCTTGGCGCGGGTCTGGGGCGAGCGCGCGGCGCGCGCGTAGAGCTCGAACATGCGGGCCGCGTCGCCGGGTCGGCCGAGCCGGATCAGCGCCGCCGAGCCGCCGAGCCAGGCGAGGCTCGTATAATCGTCGCGCTCGCCATAAGGCCGGGCGCTGACCTCGGTCCCC
>DASQFO010000290.1:0-1566 GCA_035633095.1 Allosphingosinicella sp.
CTGCCGCTCGAATGCGAGCCGCTCGTCGCCGGGAAAGGCGAGTTCGATGCCGTAATTGGCCGTGCCTTCGGCGATCAACGATTGCGGCGAATAAAGCGGGTACACCATATACTCGACCCAGCCGCGTCCGCGCGCCAGCGCGCGCTCGAGGAGGGCGTTGTAGACATGGTGGCCAGGATAGCCTTCGTGGCAGCCGAGATCGACGACCCGTCCCATCCGCGTCGGCAAGTCGGTATTGATCTGGATCAGGCTCCGGTAATTGCCCTGGTACCAATTGTATCCGCCCCAGCTCCGGCCGGTGACGAACTCGAGCGTGAAGGCTTCCTCGGCGGGCAGCGGGATGAACGCGACCGTGCGCCGCCGGCATTCGGCGATCGCCGCGCGCATCACCGCGTCGAGCCGGTCGCGCGGGATGGTGAAGCGGTTGCCGAACGCCTCGGCCCGGTCGGTGAGCGGCCCGGTGCCCGGCAGCAGCCGGTCGATCCGCGCGAGGACCGGGTCGTAATGGCTGAGCGGGTGCAGCGCCGGCGTCACGCCGTAAAGGCCTTGCGCCTCCTCGGCGAAGCTCAGCCCCTCGCCCTGGAGCATGCGAAGACGCGTCGATGCCGCCGTCAATTGGGCGATCAGGAAGCGCTTGCGGCGCTCCTCCACAGTCCCGCTACCGGCGCCGATCGCCTCGGCCCGGCTTCTCAGCGCCGCCGCGGCCACGGCGAGCCGGGGCAGGGTGCGCGGATTGGCCCGCGCCGCCGCGCGCCACTCGGGCGGGCCGTAATAAGCGTCGACATAGCCGTCGTCGCGCTCGCCGATCTCGAGCGTCAGGCCGACATAATCGCGCGCGACGGCGCCGAGCGAATCGGGCGCCTGGCGAACAGTCGCGCAGCCGGCGAGGAAGAGGAGAGACGCGAGAAGGAATCCGACCGGCATCCCCGCTTCATGGCGAATTCGGCCCTGCTGGGGAAACGGAAATTCCGGGCCGCCCGGTTCCCTTCAGGTCACCACAAAGCGCGGCTCTCGTTGATACGTGTAGCGCTCGGGAAGAGATCGAGGCCGGTGAGCCGCTCGATCGTCGCGATATCCGTGATGTGCGCGCTCAGATAGGCCGCGATGGCCGGGCCACCGCGGGGCCTGGTCGGATCGTGGGGCAGCAGGAAGGCGATCGTCTCGACTTGCCCGCCCGCCCCTTCATAAGCGGCGATCTTGAAGAAATGCGAGGGTATGCCGACGCGCGTGCCTCCATTGGTGGTCAAGCGTTGCGCGGCGCGGTCCGGATCGCGGCTCCCATCGCCGTCGCGGTCGAACACGCTTCCGCTGAGCACGTAGAGATTGGGGTGACGCGCGGCCCACTCGCGCGCCTTGTCCTCCAATCGACCCCAGTTGCCGCTGTTGAAGGCGCCGAGCTGGGGCGCCATGTTGGTCAGGATGAAGGAGTTGTTGCCGGCGACGACGGAGTAGCGCTGGTTGGCAAAGGGCGCGAGATGGCCGCGATCAAATCGTGACCGCCGATAGTCCTCGAGCACCGACGACGTACGACGGTCGAGGCGGGGATCGTGGCGGAAGCAATCGGTC
>DASQFO010000291.1:0-1903 GCA_035633095.1 Allosphingosinicella sp.
AGGAATGGCGCGAATGTCTGGCGAAAGGGGCGTTCGTGGAGACGACAAGGCGGTTCGACCTGATCGAGACGATGCGCTTCGATCCGCAGGACGGCGTCATCGATCTCGACCGCCACCTCGCCCGCATGAAGGCGAGCGCCGACGCGCTCGATTTCCCGTTCGACCGGCACGAGACGCGCAACGAGCTCCAGGCCGCGACCTTCCGCGCCGGGCCGAGCCGGATCCGGATGATGCTCAGCCGGACCGGCGCGCTGGCCATCGAGATGCGGCCGCTGGAGCCCCTCCCCGAGGAGCCCGTCGAGGTCGCGCTGGCGCCCTTGCCCGTCCCGGCCGGCGATTTCCGCCTCCGCCACAAGACCAGCGACCGCGCCTTCTACGATGAGGCGCGCGCGGCGGCCGGCGCGTTCGAGACGCTGTTCCGCGATTCCGAGGGCTTCCTGACCGAGGGCAGCTTCACCAGCCTGTTCGTCGAGCGCGGCGGCAAATTGGTGACGCCGCCGCTTTCCCGGGGCCTGCTCCCCGGCATCCTGCGCGGTCGCCTGATCGAGGAGGGCCGCGCCGAGGAGGGCGATCTCGTCGAGGCCGATCTCGGCCAGGGCTTCTATGTCGGCAATGCGGTGCGCGGGCTCGTTCGCGCGCGGTTAAGGTCGGAAGCGCGATAGGCGGCGTCATGACGATCGACCGACGCACCTTTCTCGCCTGCGGCGGCGCCGCCGCGATCATCGGCGTCGCGGTGACCATGCCGGGCCGCGGCGCCGACGCCCAGCCCGGCCGCTTTCCCTATCGGCTGACCGACGCCGAGTGGCGCCGGCGGCTCAATCCCAGCCAATATGCGGTGCTGCGCCAGGCCTCGACCGAGCGCCCCGGCTCCAGCCCGCTCAACCGCGAGCATCGCCGCGGCACCTTCTCCTGCGCCGGCTGCGGCAACCGCCTGTTCGCCTCGGCGACCAAGTTCGACAGCGGCACCGGCTGGCCGAGCTTCTATCGGCCGCTGCCCGGCGCCGTCGTCACCCGCGCCGACAACGGCCTGCTCGAGCGCCGCACCGAAGTGCTCTGCGCGCGCTGCGGCGGCCATCTCGGCCACGTCTTCAACGATGGCCCCCGCCCCACGGGGCTGCGCTATTGCATGAACGGCGTCGCGATGACGTTTAGGGCGGCCTGACGCCGTCATTGCGAGCGTAGCGAAGCAATCCAGTGCGGCTGCCGAAGCAGGCTGGATTGCTTCGTCGCTTCGCTCCTCGCAATGACGAGTGCCGGCTCTAGGCCGCGATCGGGAATCTCAGCAGCCTGTCCTGCACCGGCACCAGCGCCTGGGCGCCTCCTCCGACGGCCTTGACGATCTCGGGATGATGCGCGTCGAGGCCGCCGGTGAGCGATCCGAAGGCGGGAAGAATGAGCTTCGTCTCCGTCGCCACGAAGCAGCGGCGCGAGACCAGGCGGCCGCGATGGCTGATCCGAAGCTTGGGGTGGAAATGGCCGCTAAGCTCGGGCCGCGTCTCGTTGGGGTCGGCCTCGTGGCGCAGCAGCAGGCCGTCGACCTCGGCCTCCCCGACGATCGTGCCGCCGCAATGATCGGCGAAGCCCGGATCGTGATTGCCAGTGAGCCAGGTCCAGCGCGTCGCGGCGGTCAGCGAGATGAGCAGGTCGCGGGCGTCGGCGGGAAGGCGGTCGCAGCCATCGCGGTCGTGGAAGCTGTCGCCCAGGCACCAGATCTCGGCGGGCGCGGTGGCGGCGGCGATCGCGGCGAGATCGGCGAGCGTCGCCAGCGAATCGTAGGGCGGCAGCATCTGCCCGCCGGCGGCGAACCAGCTGGCTTTTTCGAGATGGAGATCGGCGACCAGCAGCGCCCGGCGCGCGGGCCAGAACAAGGCGCCCTGGGGGAGCGCCATCAACTCATGACCGC
>DASQFO010000292.1:0-2097 GCA_035633095.1 Allosphingosinicella sp.
ACCGCCGTGCTCGAAGGCAGGCTGGTCCGAATCCTCTCCTGGTACGACAACGAATGGGGCTTCTCGAACCGGATGGTCGATACCGCCGCCGCGATGGCGCGCCTCAACTGACGTCATGGCGTCGCTCCGGACCCTCGACGATCTTGGCGAAATAAGCGGGAAGCGCGCGCTCGTCCGCGTCGACCTCAACGTGCCGATGCACGAGGGCAAGATCGGCGACGACACCCGCCTGCGCGCCACCCTGCCGACCGTGACCGAGCTCGCGGACAAGGGCGCGATCGTCCTCCTCCTGTCGCATTTCGGCCGCCCCAAAAGCGTCTACCGCCCGGACATGTCGCTGTCGCTGGTGACCCGGCCCTACGGCCATCTGCTCGGCCGCACGGTCCAGTTCGTCCCCGATTGCCAGGGCGAGAGCGTCGCCCAGGCGCTCGGGGTGCTGCGTCCGGGCGACGTCGCCATCCTCGAAAATACCCGCTTCCACGCCGGCGAGGAGAAGAACGACCCGGCGCTGGCCGCGGCGATGGCGGCGAACGGCGATGTCTACGTCAACGACGCTTTCTCCGCCGCCCACCGTGCCCACGCCTCGACCGAGGGGCTCGCACATCTGCTGCCGGCCTATGCCGGGCGGGCGATGGAAAAGGAGCTGAACGCGCTCGAGGCCGCGCTCGGCCGTCCCGAGCGGCCGCTCGCCGCGGTCGTCGGCGGCGCCAAGGTCTCCACCAAGCTGGACGTGCTCAGGCACCTCGTCTCGAAGGTCGATCACCTGATCATCGGGGGCGGCATGGCCAATACCTTTCTCGCCGCCCGCGGCATCGCCATCGGCAACAGCCTCGCCGAGCGCGATCTCACCGGCACGGCGGAGGAGATATTCGACTCCGCCGGGCGGGCGAACTGCACAATCCACCTCCCCTACGACGTCGTCGTCGCCAGGGAATTAGCCGCCAATCCACCGAGCCAGCGCATCTGCAACGTCCACGAAGTCGCCGCCGACGAGATGATCCTCGACATCGGCCCCGCCGCCCTCGAAGCGCTCGCAGACGTGCTCAAGACCTGCCGCACCCTGGTCTGGAACGGGCCGCTCGGCGCGTTCGAGACGCCGCCCTTCGACGCCGCCACGGTCGCGCTCGCGCGCACCGCCGCGGCGCTGACCCAGGAGGGCAGCCTGGTCTCGGTCGCCGGCGGCGGCGACACCGTCGCGGCGCTCAACCAGGCCGGCGTGACCGAAGAGTTCACTTTCGTATCCAATGCCGGCGGCGCCTTCCTGGAATGGATGGAAGGCAAGGACCTGCCCGGCGTACAAGCGCTGATGCGCGACTGACCCTCGAGGAGCCCGAAATGACCTTCACGCCCATCGTCCGCGACATCCTCTCCAAATATGAGAGCGACAATCCCGGCACCAAGGCGAACCTCGCCCGCATCCTGACCCACGGCAAATTGGGCGGCACCGGCAAGCTGCTCATCCTCCCGGTCGACCAGGGATTCGAGCACGGGCCGGCGCGCAGCTTCGCGGTCAACCCGCCCGCCTACGACCCGCATTACCATTACCAGCTCGCGATCGACGCCGGCCTTTCGGCCTACGCCGCGCCTTTGGGGCCGCTCGAGGCGGGCGCCGGCACTTTCGCCGGCCAGATCCCGACCATCTTGAAGGTCAACAGCTCGAACAGCTGGGCGACCTCGATCGGCCAGGCGGTGACCGGCGGCGTCGACGACGCGCTGCGCCTGGGCTGCGCCGCGATCGGCTTCACCATCTATCCGGGCTCGGACAACATCTTCGAGATGATGGCGGAGATTCGCGAAATGTCGGCCGAAGCCAAGTCGGTCGGCATCGCGACGGTGATCTGGTCCTATCCGCGCGGCGGCAAGCTTTCCAAGGACGGCGAGCTGGCCCTGGACGTCGGCGCCTATGCCGCCCACATGGCGGCGCTGCTCGGCGCGCACATCATCAAGGTGAAGCTCCCCACCGCGCATATCGAGCAGGGCGACGCCAAGAAGTCCTATGAGGGCAAGGACTGGTCGAACCAGGCCGACCGCGTCGCCCACGTCGTCCAAAGCTGCTTCGCCGGCCGCCGCATCGTCGTTTTCTCGGGCGGCGCGTCC
>DASQFO010000293.1:0-3502 GCA_035633095.1 Allosphingosinicella sp.
CGCTCCGGGTGCGCGGGATCGGTCTGCCAGCGCGCGAACAGCCGATCGACGTTCGAGTGCAGCAGGAAGACGAACGGATCGCGGAAGGAGGTGTGCCGGCCGCCCATGTTCACGAAGCCGTGCATGTTGTCGTGGACATCCTCCATCGTCACCCGCATCGTCCCGAAGTCGGCGGCCGCGAGTATGTCGTCGTCTTCGGCCTGCGTCGCGGGAGAGCCGTTCACGGACCTCACCACTTCCTGCGGCGGATCCGCCGGGTTGTTGTGCACCGTATCGGACGGGTTCGGACTTCTGAAATTGACGGCCCCCGGCACGTAAAAGCCGGCACTGAGAAAGGGCTCGCCGATCGGCTGCTGGGTCGCCCCGCCAAAGCCCATGAAATCGGTGGTGAAGAGATTGAGGGTCCCGGTAGCCCCGCCGCCGAGATTCGCGCCGGGAATAGATCGCGGATCCTGCGTCCAGTCCCAATAGTGCAATGACAGGTTCGGATTGATCTGCCGAAGCAAGGCTTCAAAGCGGTTGACGATCTCCCTGTGCCAGGGAATGAACTCCGACCCCTGGTGGACATGCGTCCTCTGGTGGATGTCGTCTTGCTTGAACCACCAGGTCACTCCCCCCGCAGGCGTATCGGTTCTGCTGCCCGGGAAGAAACGCTGATTCGCTTCGAGAATAGCGTCGCGCAAGAGCGTGCGTTCGAATGGTTCGACATGAGCTATGTTTCGGCGGATGCCATCTCCGAAAGGCATAATCTCGCTCCCTTGCTCATCGCTGAGCCTTGATGCGGGCTGCCAAAGCGCCGGACATCGTACAGTCTACGCAACCGACGCCTCAGCGAGTGCATAGATATCTCGAACAACCTATGCCCTACAATAGCCAAACTCTGACATCGAACGATGGGATACTCACCTCATCTCGGCACTGACGCATGCCTGCTGTCATTGGCATTCTGGACATTATGCTCTTATTATTCCTGCCGCAACAGAAAACTAAATCGTGCATGACTCTATTGTGCATCTTCGAGTCGATTGAGGTTGGTTAATTCAACGATGCTACAGAAATCTCGGTTGCCGCGGAGGATTTCGTCAGCTCCATAGTGCGAGGTGGAGAACCGGAACCGCCCTTGCCCGAGGCGGCGACCGATAGAGACGACTCCCACGCCGCCATCCCCCCATCCTTGCCGTAAAAACCGCACTCATGTACAAGGGCTTCAGGTCAAGGCGGCTTCGGCCGTCTGAAACGAAAACATAACGAGAAGTCCGTTCGATGCCGCAGCAAGCCGCCCAGGCTCCGCAAGCGCCGGCTCCAGAACCGGTCCCCCCGGAATCGGGCGTGCTCTGCGAGAGTCCCGCTCCCCGCCGCTGGGCGCCGCGCCATACCTATGGCGCGATCGATCTCGGCACCAACAATTGCCGCCTCCTGGTCGCGCGCCCCACCGAGGACGGCTTCACCGTCATCGACGCCTTCTCGCGCGTCGTCCGCATGGGCGAGGGCATGGCGACCTCGGGCAAGCTCTGCGAAGCCGCGATGGACCGCGCGGTGGCGGCGCTCGCCGTCTGCGCCGAGAAATTGAAGCGCCGCCGCGTCTCGCTCTCGCGTTCGGTCGCGACCGAGGCCTGCCGGCGCGCGGTCAACGGCCGCCATTTCGTCGAGCGGGTGCGCAACGAGACCGGCATCTGCCTCGAGATCATCGCGCCCGAGGAGGAGGCGCGCCTTGCTATGTTGGGGTGCCACCGCCTCCTCGAGCCCGGCGAGGGCCCCGCCTTGATCTTCGACATCGGCGGCGGCTCGACCGAATTGGTCCTGATCGACACCGACGGCGGCGAGCCCCGGATCAAATGCTGGTGGAGCGCGCCCTGGGGCGTCGTCTCGCTGACCGAAAGCGAAGGCCGCGACTTCCCCGACGTCGCCGCGCGCCGCGCCGCCTACGGCCGGATGCGCGAGCGCGTCCGCCACGCCTTCCGCCACTTCACCGAGTTGCTGCCCGCGAGCCGGACCGGGATCCGCCTGATGGGCACGTCGGGCACGGTGACGACGCTCGCCAGCGTCTATCTCTCCTTGCCGAGCTACGACCGGCGCGCGGTCGACGGCCTCAAGATGCCCGCCGCGGCGATGCGCCGCGTCTCCGAAATGCTCTCGGGCATGGACCATGCGGAGCGCGCCACCCTGCCCTGCATCGGCCACGAGCGCGCCGATTTGGTCGTCGCCGGTTGCGCGATCCTCGAAGCGATCATGGACATCTGGCCGGCCGAGACGCTCGGCGTCGCCGACCGCGGCATCCGCGAGGGGATATTGCGCTCGCTCATGGCCCGCGACGGCCACATATTATGAGCCGCGGCCCGACGGGCTCGGGCGGCGGCCTCCGGACCCGCGTCAAGACCGCCAAGGGCCGCAAGATCGGGTCGACGCGCTGGCTCGAGCGGCAATTGAACGATCCCTACGTCAAGCGCGCCAAAGCCGAGGGCTACCGCTCGCGCGCCGCCTACAAGTTGATCGAGCTCGACGAAAGGTTCGGCTTCCTCAAAGGCGCGAAGCGCGTCCTCGACCTCGGCATCGCGCCGGGCGGCTGGGCGCAGGTGGTGCGCCGGCGGCTGCCGCAGGCGACCCTGGTCGGCATCGACCTGTTGCCCACCGACCCGATCGAGGACGTGACGATCCTCGAGATGGACTTCATGGACGATGCGGCCCCCACGCGGCTGAACGAGGCGTTGGGCGGCCCGGCCGACCTCATCCTCTCGGACATGGCCGCCAACACGGTCGGCCATCCTCGGACCGATCATCTGCGCACCATGGCCCTCGTCGAGGCCGCCTTGCTGTTCGCTTGCCAGACGCTGCGCCCCGGCGGCGCCTTCGTCTCCAAGGTCCTCGCCGGCGGCGCCGATGCCGAGCTGGTCGCCGAATTGAAGCGCCGCTTCGCCACCGTCAAGCACGCCAAGCCTCCGGCCAGCCGCAAGGGCTCGTCCGAATGGTACGTCGTGGCGCAGGGATTCAAGGAATAGGGACAGTTACTTTTCCGCACGGCGGCGGGAACTGAGCGAATGCGAGGGGAAAAGTAACTGTCCCTGGTCAGCGTGCCGCGCGAGCCGCCGCGATCGCGTCCCTGAGCGCCTCATATCCCACCGCGCCCTGCAGCACGCGGTCGCCGACGACGAAGGTGGGCGTGCCGGTCGCGCCGACCGCGCGGCCGAGCTCGAAATTGCGCTGAAGCTCGCTGCGGTAGGCGTCGCCGGGCGCGGCCGAGGCGATCCCGATTGCCTGGCGCGCCGACTCGACGGCGGCCTCGGTCGGCCGCGCGGTCGCGAACAGGCGGTCGTGGAACGCCCGGAAGCGGCCGGCCTCGGCGGCGGCCATGCTGGCCATCGCCGCCCGCTCGCTGTCGGGCCCGAGCACCGGAAACTCCCGCCAGACCACCTTGAGGCGCGGATCCTCGCGCAGCAGCCGCGCGACATTGGGGTTGGAGGCGCGGCAATAGACGCATGCATAATCGAAGAACTCGACCAGCACG
>DASQFO010000294.1:0-3954 GCA_035633095.1 Allosphingosinicella sp.
CGCCGGCGGCGCAGCGGCTTCACCGATCAGGATCCCAACGATCCCGCCGGCAACGGCCGCGGCTAAGCCCTCCGCGGCCGCGCCGGACAGGGCGGCGGATCGGTTTCCCCATCGCCGGTTTCAGGCTAGACCTGCGCCGACGCGCCCGTAGCTCAGTTGGACAGAGCACGAGCCTTCTAAGCTTGGGGTCGCAGGTTCGAATCCTGCCGGGCGCGCCATTATCCGCCGCCGGGCGCGCCGGTAACCACGCCCGGTAGCAATCTGCTAACGCGAGTGTGGCAAAGCCGCTTCATGGCCAAACTCTCCTTCATGCTTTCGCGCGCGCTCGCCAGGGGCCGGGCCGACAAAGGCGTCCCGACCAGCCGGGCCGCGATCCTGGTCGCCTTGCTGCGCAAGCGCGCCGAGGCGCACCGGCTCGGTCTCAGCGATCACGAACAGAGGCTCCGCGATCAGATCACCTGGTCGCTGCCGATCCAGGACGGCGAGCAGCGTCCCGAGTCGGCGGACGCGGCCTAGGGTCCGCGAAGCGCCCGCCGCCAGGCGACCAGCCCGGCGATCGAGAGAAAGAGGAAGAGCGCGTAGAGGCCGCTCGTATAGTGCAGGCCGCGGCTCCAGAACAGGAAGATCGCGACCGCGTCGACCAGGATCCACAAGATCCAATTCTCGATCTTCCGCCGCGCCATCAGGATCTGGGCGGCGATGCTCGCTCCGGCGATGCCGGCGTCGATCATCGGCGCCGCGGCGTCGGTGAAGCGCGCCATGCCGAGGCCCCAGACCAGGCTGATTGCAGCGGTCGCGCCGGCCCAGACGATCCGTTCCCGGCTTGTCAGCGTGCCGACGGCAACCTCGCCGGCCGCGCGCTTCGCGTTCACCCAATTGCGCCAGCCGTAGAGGTTCACGACGAAGAAGAAGATCTGCAGCAGCGCGTCGCTGTAGAGCTTCGCCTCGAAGAAAACGAAGAAATAGAGCGACACCATGACGAGCGCGAACGGATAGTTCCAGACGCTTCGGCGGACGACGAGGGTGACGTTGACGACGCCCAGAGCGGCCGCGACCCATTCGAGGATGTTCATGGCTTGCGCGCCTCCCCCGAGGCCGGAGAAGGCCGAAAGTTAGCCGAGCGAGGCCCGGCTGAATAGCGGCCGGATTGTGACAGAGCGCCGCTCAGGTGCAAGACCTGGGCGGCGCCCTGCTGTCGACGTGCGTCCTCAACGCCCAGACCCGGGCGTCGCGGAACGGCACAGCGTCACATTCGTGCCCGCGCTCAGGCGGTGAACGGCATCTTCAGCGCCGCCCGCCACCCGACATCGAGATTGGAGGCACCGGGATTGGCGGCGCAATTGATCGTGAATTGCGTCGAACCGACACCCGACACCCAGATGTGTCCGGGTGCGTTGGTGGGGTTCTCCCCGGCCGTGACCTGAATCTCGGCGAGCGCCGGCGTCTTGACCAGATTGTGCGTGACCGCGACCGAGGTCGATCCGCTGGGGATCGTCGCCGTGCCGCTGGTTTCGACTTCCTTGCTGCTCGGGAGAAGCGGGTTGGCCGTTTCCACGGCATTGCCGGAAAAACTGTAACGGTAGCCGCTTGTCAGATTGTTGCGCAGGCACGGCAGCGAGGTCAGGGTGGCGTGCGAGAACCGATTGTCTGTGACCGTCGCGCCGTCGCCATAGTAGATTCCGGCCTCTGCGCTGTTGCGCAGGCCCCAATCCGTGATCATGTTCTGGCTGATCACCACGTTGCGGATCGGCGCGTAGATTCCGATGCTCTGGGTCTTGAGCACCTGGTTGCCGGTGATGACGACCTTTCCAATCGTATCCGACGACACCCCGATGCCGGCGCCGCCGCTGTTTTCGACGATGTTGTTGGCGATGATCCCGTAGGCCAGGTTGGTGCCGTTGACGGCCGAGCCCACGTTCAGCGCGATCTGGCCGCTATAGGAGGAGAGGCCCGCGTTTCTCATGGTGTTCCCGACGATGTCGAACCGATAGCCGGCCTCGATCTTGATCGGGCTTTCGTAATCGGAGATGTCGTTGCCGGCGACCACGGTCGCCGCGCAGCCATAGGATTTGATGCCGCGCGCCGAATGCAGCGGAGTCACCGAGGTATCGGACTCCAATTTTCGCCGTCCGTACAGGTTGTTGCCCTGGAAGATCGCTGTTTCGCAGCGCGTCGTCGAAAGGCCGAAGGCGGAGCCGTCCGCGGTATTTCCAATGAATTTTCCGGAACGCGAAAAATAGACGCTGCCATTCTGGTCTTGCGCGTTATGCCCCGTCATCCGGTTGTTGATGACCGTCACGTCGATGCAGTAGAGAAAGGCGAAAGCCTGGCAGCTGATCGCGTTATTGTCGAAATTCCTGAACTCGCAATTTTCCAGGATAACCTTCTCGACGGCGGCCAGCCGCAACGCCTGGCCGGGATCGGTGTCGTAGGTGCAGGCCGAGCCGTCGAACACGCAATTCTTGATGTGGACGAAGCCCAGGAACTCGCTTGCTTCGATCAGATCGCACTCCACCGTCGTCGCCGCCGAATAATCGACCGGCAGCGGCCGGTCGACCGAGATCGTCGTCGCGGTCGCGCCGGTGACTTTCGCCCAGAAATCGGGATAGCCGTAGGCGGCCTCGCCCGACTTGGTCGCCGCGAGATGGAGCCACTGGCCGACGGCATAGCCTGTCGAGCTCGCAACGGTGAAGGTCCGCGCGCCCTGGGACAGGGACGCGATCGTCGCGCTGGGCGAGACGGTTACCGAGGGGCCGTAGCGGCGGAAGAGCTGGGTGTCGCCGACCGGCTTGAAGGTCGCGCCCATGCCGTCGATGATGACGTCGTAGTCGATGGTGCTGGGGCTTTCCGCGGCATAGCTATATTCCGGCCCGACGCCGGAAATCGCGCGCGGGCCCAGGGCAAGGGTGTCCGACAATGCCGTCGAATCATCCGCGACCCCGTCGCCGACCGCGCCTTGATCGAGAAAAGTGATCATTTTCATATCCTCTGGTTTGCCCGTTCGGAGGGATTTCCGAATCGGAACAAAGCCAGAACTGCAGGGCAATGTCCTACATGTATCCAACAAAATGAATTTGGGGCTCGGGCCGGCGATTATTCGTGCCGGAGCGCGTCGATCGGATTGAGCGCGGCGGCGCGGCGGGCGGGGAAATAGCCGAACACGATGCCGATCAGCGCCGAGACGCTGAACGCGATCAGATTGATCTGGATATCGAACAGGAACGGCACCTGGATGATCGGCGCCAGGATGTAGGTCGCGGCGAGGGCGAGGACCAGCCCGATCAGCCCCCCCAGGCAGGCCAGGACCACCGCCTCGACCAGGAATTGCATCAGGACCTCACTCGCCACCGCTCCGATCGCGAGGCGGATGCCGATCTCGCGGGTGCGCTCGGTGACCGAGACCAGCATGATGTTCATGATGCCGATGCCGCCGACGATCAGGCTCACCGCGGCGACCGCGCCCATCACCGCGGTCAGGATGCGGGTCGTCCCCTGCAGCGTCTCGGAGATCTGGCGGGTGTCGAAGATGTTGAAATTGTCCTGCTCGCCGCGGCCGACATGGCGGCGCTCGCGCAGCAGGCTCTGGATCGCGGACTGGACCGACTGGGTGTCGTAGGCGTCGTCGACCGCGACCATGATGAAGCGGATGTCGCGATTGCCCGAGAAGCGGCGCTGCACCGCCTTGATCGGCATGATGACGACGTCGTCCTGATCCTGAAAGCCGCCCTGCCCGCGCGACGCCAGCGTGCCGATCACCTCGCAGGAGAGGTCGCGGATGCGGAAACGCTGGCCGACCGGCTCCTCGCGCGGGAACAGGTTCTGCTGGACGGTCGAGCCGATGATGCAGACCGCCTTGCCCGATTGCTCCTCGGCGTCGGTCCAGATCCGGCCGCCGGTCAGCTGCCATTGCTGGGCGGTGAAGAATTGCGAGGTCGTGCCGTTGACCGACGTCTG
>DASQFO010000295.1:0-5250 GCA_035633095.1 Allosphingosinicella sp.
TTCGATGGGCCGACCCAGTTCGTAGAGATAGGAGTGATCGGGCAGCTCGCGAAAGTTGGTGAGCGAAGCGGCGGTGCGCAGCCGCTGGACGTCGGCCGGAGCGTAGAGGCTGTCGGTCATCCCGGCGGGACGGAAAATCCGCTCCCGGATATAGGCATAGAAGTCCTGGCCGCTCACGCGTTCGATGATCGCGCCGAGGATGAGGTATCCCGAGTTTGAATAGGCGTAGGTTCCCGGCGTGCCCTCGAGCGGGGTATCGACGGCGAGCCTCAAATAGTCGGCGAGGCTTCTCAGATTCTCGGCTGCCGCGGGATAGCGCGGGTCGTCATAATAGTCTTTCGGCCCGAGGCCAGAGGTGTGGGTGAGCAGCTGCCGGATCGTGACGCGGTCGCGAATCGCGGGATTGGGAAAGTCCGGCCAGTGCCGCCCGACAGTGTCGTCGAAGGAGAGCCGGCCCGATTCGACCAATTGGGCGATGGCGACGCCGGTGAACATCTTGGCGATCGAGGCGGTGTTGAGGCGCGTATCGAGGCGCATCCGCATCGCGAGCCTGGGGCTGGCATAGCCATAGGCCCTTCGGAAAAGAACCCGGTCGCCCCTGGCGATCAGGATCACGCCGGAAAAGAGGTTGCGGCGCCCATAGGCGCGGGCGAGCCTGTCGAGGGTGCCGATCACCTCGCCGGGCGCGGGTGTCGCGAGGTCCGGTGCCGCGGGATGCAGGCTTCTTGCGGACACCTCCGTGATGAAGTCCCGGTCGCCGATTCGCGCGCGCGAGACGGTAAGGCAGTAGGGCAGGCGCGTGATCCGGGCCCGGCCTTCCGCCTGGACCCAGCCCGCGGCCGCTCCGACCAGCCGCAGGTCCTGAAAGCCGGCCGTGTCGGTGAATATGCGGGCGAGCAGGCTGGCCTGATAGGCGGCCGAAGACTCCCGCAGCGCGGCCGGAGCATAATGGCCCTGGGCATATCGTTCATAAGCTGCCTGGTCGCCAGTTCGTATCAAGGCCCCCACGTCCTGAACCAGGCGCGAGGACGCCGGATCGCCGCGAAATTGGGGCTCCGGACGCGCAAGACCGGCGCCGGACTGGCAGATCGACGTCATGAGCATGCAGGCTAACAGCCGCGTTTGAATGCTTTTCGGCATGTACGAACTCCAACATTGCCGGGTTGCCCTATCGCATCGCCGGCCAGGTTTCTTGAACCGTTGTGCTCGCGCGATTCGTCGATTGGCCAAGAGGCGGGAAAACGGTAGAAAAACGCACGATGGAACTCGTCTGCTATGTCTACGAAGGCTGGGAGCCGCGGCTGCGCCCCGCGTCGCCCCAACGCGACTGGATGGACGCGACGGCCGAGCGCTTCGCCTATCGCTGCCTGCCGCTCGCCGTCGCCAACGCCCATGGCTGGGAGATGTTGAGCCCCTGCGGCTTCGAAGCGCGCTGGACCGGCGGCGAGGGGCTGGAGGCGGTCGAGATCCGCGTCGATGCCGGGACCGAGCCGCGGCGGGCGCCGGTTTCCATGTTCGGCCAGGGCACCATCACCTTTCACATCGAGGGCCTGTTCCGCACGCCCGCGGGTTGGAACCTGTGGATCGGCGGACCGCCCAACGCGGCCAAGGACGGGATCGCGCCGCTGGGCGGGGTGATCGAGACCGACTGGTCGCCCTATACCTTCACCATGAACTGGCGCTTCACCCGCGCCAACCACTGGATCCGCTTCGAGGAAAACGAGCCGTTCTGCTTCTTCTTCCCGGTCGAGCGCCACCGCCTGGGCGAGGTCGAGCCGAAGGTGAAGCCGATCGAGGAGGCGCCCGAACTGAAGGCCGCGTTCGAAGCCTGGAGCATCTCGCGCGGGGCGCTTCGGCAAGAGATGCGCCGGGCGGCCCCGCTTCGGGCGCCCGCCGACAATTGGCAGAAGCTCTATTATCGCGGCGTCCAGCCGGACGGCGCCGCCGGTCCTGCGGATCATGTCTCCAAGCTCCGCCTCGCGCGCTTCCGGCTGCCCGACGGCAGCGTGCTCGAAACCGGCGATTCAGAGTCCGATTAGGGCACGACGGCATCCTCGGCCCGGCGCGCGCGCCGGTCGGCGAACCATTGATTGATCAGCGCCTGGGTGCAGCCCGATTGGCCGAACGAGCCGACCGCCGAGCAGCTGCCCGGCCGCATCGCCCGGCTCGCCTCCTCTAGCCCCTCGACCCGCGACCCCCAGGCGACTTCGGTCGGCTGACGCTCGCGGATCGGGCGCGGAATCCGGTAGCGCTCCTCCTCAGGCCGGCGCGCGCAGACCACGACCTCCTCGCCGTCGGCCCGGGGGCAGGGATCCTCGCCATAGACGATCACGCTCGATTCGCGCGCCGGCGGCTCGGCGAGCGCGGCCGCCGGCGACATCGCGAGCGAGATGAAAAAGGCAATCGCCGGAGCAAGGGGGAATCGCATCAAGTCCCTTTCGCGTTCACCCCTGTCGAAGCGAATGTGTGCGAGAGGCGGGTCCGGTTCAAGGCAATTGTGAAAGCCGCTCGAGCGCCGGGATCAGCTCCGCGTAGGAATCGATCACCGCCCCGGCCCCCAGCTGGTGGAGGCCGGCCATCGGCCGCCGCTTGGGGTGGCGCTCTGGAAATGGCAAGGTTTCCATGCGATGTGCGCCCGATGGCCAGACCCTTTGCAAGCGTGATCCTCGCCGCGGGAAAGGGCACGCGGATGAAATCGGACCTGCACAAGGTGCTGCATCCGATCGCGGGGCGGCCGATGCTCGGGCATCTGCTCGCCGCGGTCGACGAACTCGGTCCGCACCGGACGGTCGTCGTCGTCGGCGACAAGAGCGGGCAGGTCGAGCCTCTGGTCGCGGCCTATGACGGCGTGGTCGTCGTCCAGGAGCCGCAGCAGGGCACCGCGCATGCGGTGCGGCAGGCCGAGGCCGCGCTGGCGGGGTTCGACGGCGACGTCCTGATCCTCTACGCCGACACGCCGTTCGTCACGCCCAAGACGATGCGCCGCATGCTCGAGCGGCTCGGCGCTGCGGACGCGCCCGCGGCGGCCGTGGTCGCCTCGCGCCCGGCCGACCCCAAGCAATATGGCCGCATTCTCGCCGCGCGCGACGGCACGATCGAAAAGATGGTCGAATATAAGGACGCGACCGAGGACGAGCGCGCGCTCGATTTGTGCAATTCGGGGCTGATGGCGGTTCGCTCGGCCGATCTGTGGCCGTTGCTCGCCCAGGTCGGCAACGACAATGCGGGGCACGAATATTACCTCCCCGACATCGTCATGATCGCCGCCGCTGAGGGGCGCAAATCGGCGGTGATCGAGGTTCCCTCGGACGAGGTCGAGGGGATCAACAGCCGCGCCGAGCTGGCCGCCGCCGAAGCCGTCTGGCAGGCCCGCCGCCGCGCGCAGGCGATGGCCGACGGCGTCGCTTTGGTCGCGCCCGACACGATCTGGTTCAGCCACGACACGAAGATCGGCCCGGATAGCGTGATCGAGCCGAATGTCGTCTTCGGCCCCGGCGTCACGATCGGCGCCCGCGTCACCGTGAAATCCTTCAGCCATATCGAGGGCGCGACGATCGCCGACGACGCCCGGATCGGCCCCTATGCCCGGCTGCGCCCCGGCACCGAGATCGGCGCGGGCGCGAGGGTCGGCAATTTCGTCGAGGTCAAGCAGGCGACGCTCGGCCCCGGCGCCAAGGCCAACCACCTCGCCTATCTGGGCGATGCCGAGATCGGCGCCGGCGCCAATATCGGGGCGGGCACGATCACCTGCAATTATGACGGCTTCTTCAAGTACAAGACCTGGATCGGCGAGGGCGCCTTCATCGGCTCCAACACCGCGCTCGTCGCTCCGGTCTCGGTGGGGAAGGGCGCGCTCGTCGCCGCCGGCTCGGTGATCACGAAGGACGTCGCCGACGACGCCGTCGCGCTGGCGCGGGCCGCGCAGGTCGAAAAGCCCGGCCGCGCCGCGACCTTCCGCGAGCGGATGCAGGCCCGGAAAAAGGCGATCTAGGCCGATGTGCGGAATCATCGGCATCGTCGGGCGGACGAGCGTGACCGAGCGGCTCATGGACGGGCTGCGCCGGCTCGAATATCGCGGCTACGATTCGGCCGGCATCTGCACCATCGTCGACGGCCGGCTCGAGCGCCGGCGCGCCGAGGGCAAGCTCGACAATCTCGGGCGGGAGCTCGCGGCCGCGCCGCTGCCCGGCGAGGTCGGCATCGCCCACACCCGCTGGGCGACCCACGGCGCGCCCACGGTCGGCAACGCCCACCCGCACATCGTCGGCGGCGTCGCCGTGGTCCACAACGGCATCATCGAGAATTTCAAGGTCCTGCGCGAGGAGATGGAGGCCAAGGGGCGCCGGTTCGAAAGCCAGACCGACAGCGAGGTGGTCGCCCATCTGGTCGCCGACCAGCTCGAACGGGGCCAGGCTCCCGAAGCCGCCGTCGCCGCGGTGCTGCCCCGGCTCCACGGCGCCTTCGCGCTCGCGATCCTGTTCCGCGACCATCCCGGCATGATCGTCGGCGCCCGGCTCGGCGCGCCGCTGACGGTGGGCTATGGCGCGGGCGAAAACTATCTCGGCTCGGACGCGCTCGCGCTCGCCGCATTGACCCAGCGCATCGCCTATCTGGACGAGGGCGATTGGGCCGTGCTCACCCACGACGACGTCCGCATCTTCGACCGCGACAACAAGCCGGTGACCCGCGATATCGTCGAATCGGGCGCCAGCGCGGCCCGGATCGAAAAGGGCAACCACGCCCATTTCATGCAGAAGGAGATTTTCGAGCAGCCGCTCGTCGTCGCGCAGACGCTCGGCTCCTATCTGCGCCCGCTCGAGCAGAAGGTCGCGCTGCCCGACATGGACTTTTCGTTCGCGAGCGTGCCGCGCATCTCGATCGTCGCGTGCGGCACCTCTTATTATGCCGGCATGGTCGCCAAATATTGGATCGAGCGCTTCGCCCGGGTGCCGTGCGAGCTCGATATCGCATCGGAGTTCCGCTACCGCGACCCGGTGCTCGACCGCTCGACCCTCGTCATCGCCATCAGCCAGAGCGGCGAGACGATGGACACGATCATGGCGTTGCGGCACGCCAAGGAGCAGAAGGCCCGCGTGCTCGCCATCTGCAACACCAACGGTTCGACCATCCCGCGCGAGTCCGACGCCGTCCTCTACACCCGCGCCGGGCCGGAGGTCGCGGTGGCGTCGACCAAGGCGTTCCTGACCCAGGTCGTCGCCGTCTACCTGCTCGGGCTCTACCTCGCGCAGG
>DASQFO010000296.1:0-1732 GCA_035633095.1 Allosphingosinicella sp.
ACGGCATCCGCGAGGCCGGCTTCTACAAGACCGAGCGGGTGATCACGACGCCGCAGGGCGCGCATGTCGGCGTCGAGACCGGCCAGGATCTGATCAACCCGTGCGCCAACAATTATCTCGGCTTGGCCCAGGACGCGCGCGTCAAGGCGGCGGCGCGCGAAGGGCTCGAGCGCTGGGGCTACGGCATGGCCTCGGTCCGCTTCATCTGCGGGACCCAGTCGATCCACAAGGCGCTCGAGGACCAATTGTCGGCCTGGCTTAGGATGGAGGATACGATCCTCTATCCCTCCTGCTTCGACGCCAATGGCGGGCTTTTCGAGACTTTGCTCGGGCCCGAGGACGCGGTCATTTCCGACGAGCTCAACCATGCCTCGATCATCGACGGCGTCCGCCTCTGCAAGGCCCGGCGCTACCGCTACAAGAATGCCGACATGGCCGACCTCGAAGCGCAGCTTCAGGCGGCCGACGCCGAGGGCGCGCGCTTCAAGCTGATCGCGACCGACGGCGTCTTCTCGATGGACGGCTACATCGCACCGCTCGCCCGGATTTGCGACCTCGCCGAGCGCTACGGCGCGCTCGTCCATGTCGACGACAGCCACGCCACCGGCGTCGCCGGCGCCCACGGCCGCGGTACGCCCGAACATGCAGGCGTCATCGAGAGGGTCGACATAATCACCGGCACGCTCGGCAAGGCATTGGGCGGCGCCAGCGGCGGCTTCACCAGCGCCAGGCGCGAGATCGTCGAGCTGCTCCGCCAGCGCTCGCGCCCCTACCTCTTCTCCAACACCGTCGCGCCCGCCATGGTCGCCGGCGCGCAGAAGGCGGTCGAGCTCGCCGCGGCGGGCGACGACCTCCGCGCCCGCCTGCGCGACAATATGCGCTTCTTCCGCGAAGGCCTGACCGACGCGGGTTTCGAGCTGCTCCCCGGCGCCCATCCGATCATCCCGGTCATGCTCCACGACGCCCGCCGCGCCGCCGCTTTGGCCGAGGCCTTGCTCGCCAAGGGCGTCTACGTCATCGCCTTCTCCTACCCGGTGGTGCCGAAAGGCCGCGCCCGCATCCGCACCCAGATCTCCGCCACCCACAGCCGCGAAGAGCTGGAACGGGCCGTCGCGGCGTTCGCGGAGGCACAGAGAGATATT
Organism: Allosphingosinicella sp.; assembly: GCA_035633095.1. Classification (GTDB taxonomy): domain Bacteria; phylum Pseudomonadota; class Alphaproteobacteria; order Sphingomonadales; family Sphingomonadaceae; genus Allosphingosinicella. The sequence continues at coordinate 1,143 of DASQFO010000296.1, forward strand.
GCGTAAAACGACGAAGAGGATTGCTGAATCAACGAAAAACGATTAGTCGATACAAATGATGGCTCAGCCCGTTTTCGACACTCTCGCCTTTTCGAAGCGTCTCTCCGCCGCGGGGATGGATACGCGCCACGCTGAAGCCTTGGCGGACGCTCTCGTGGAGGCGTTCGATTCCCTCGCTACGAAGGCTGACCTGCGCGAACTGGAGTTGCGTCTCACCAACGCCCTCACCGTTCGCATGGCAACGATGAACGCTGCGACCATTGCGATCCTGGGGGCGATCATCACCGTTTCCTGAACGCCTCCGTTGCGATTTTCCCAGCCCGCGCTAGAGCGCGCGCATGAGCTTGTTCGGCCTCACCTCAACGCGCCTGCTCGGCCTGGCGGCCTTCGCGGCCACTGGCCCCGCTACGGCGCAGGACGGCAACATCATGGGCCCCTATCCCGGGGTCAACGAGCTGGCCGGTCCGACTTTGATCTGCGGCCACGGCTTCGCGCTTCGCCTCTCCGAAGGGGAGCGGGTCCGGCGGCAGGAAGGCCCCGATTTCTCACTTTATTACGTCGATGCGGCGGACGGCCCTTTCCTGCTCTAC
>DASQFO010000297.1:0-5107 GCA_035633095.1 Allosphingosinicella sp.
CGACCGACTTCGCCCATGACAGCGTGTCGAGATAATCCTCAACGCACAGCATCGACGGCGTGTTGATGGTCTCGCCGGTGAAGATGCCTTCGTTGAGCTTGCCGCCTTTGGTCATGCGGAAGATCTTCGGCAGCGGCCAGGCCGGTTTGTACGTCTCCAGACGTTCCACCGCGCGCGGCGAGAGGATCAGCATGCCGTGCGCGCCCTCGCCGCCCAACGCCTTCTGCCAGGAGAAGGTGACGACATCGAGCTTCGGCCAGTCGAGCTTCTGCGCGAACGCCGCCGAGGTCGCATCGCAGATCGTCAGGCCACCCCTGTCCTCGGCGATCCAATCTCCATTTGGTACGCGGACCCCGGAGGTCGTGCCGTTCCAGGTGAAGACGACGTCATTGTCGGTATCGACCGCCGCGAGGTCGGGCAGCGCGCCATAGTCCGCGCGCACCACCCTGGCGTCGAGCTTGAGCTGCTTGACGACGTCGGTCACCCAGCCCTCGCCGAAGCTCTCCCAGGCGAGCAGGGTCGCCGGCCTCGCCCCGAGCAAATTCCACAAGGCCATTTCGACGGCGCCGGTGTCCGAGGCCGGCACGATCGCGATCCGGTGGCCTTCGGGCACGCGCAGCACATGGCGGGTCAGCGCGATCGCGTGCGCGAGCCGCGCCTTGCCGAGCTTCGAGCGGTGCGAGCGGCCGAGGCTGCCGGTGGCGAGCTTTTCGGGGGCCCAGCCCGGCGGCTTCGCGCAGGGGCCGGAAGAGAAATAAGGTCGCGCGGGGCGCGTGCCCGGTTTGGTGTTCGTCACTGTCTCACTCTCCTCGCAGAGAGCACGCGCCGCGTTGGGACGGCGTGGCCCGTCGCGAGGCTTAGAGAGATGAAGCCCGCCACTCAACCCTCCTTGAAAGGGCGTCGCTGTAAAGCCATGCTCGCCCGATGCGATGGCGGGCCTGTTTTCTGATGGCGCTTGCGCTCGGCGCCTGCGTCCCGCGCGGCGGCGAGCGGCGGGAGCCGCCGCGCGCGCGCACGCCCGAGCTCGCCGAACGCAACTCACCCGCGACGCTGCAATGCCATATCGACCTCGCGCGCGAAGACGTCGGCTTCCGCGCCTTGCCCGACCAGCGCTTCGGGAACGGCTGCTCGGCGCTGGGCGCGGTTCAATTGCTCGACATCGGCACGCCGGTCACCAACTTGCGGGCGATGACCTGCCCGCTCGCGCGTCAATTCGCGCGCTGGAGCCGCGAGGCGGTGCGGCCCGCGGCGGACCAATGGCTGCGCGCGCGGATCGTCCGCATCGAAACCTTCGGCACCTATGGCTGCCGCCCCCGGAACAGCCGGCCCGGCGCGCCACTCTCCGAGCATGGCTATGCCAACGCCGTCGACGTCTCGGGCTTCGTCCTCGCCGACGGGCGGCGCGTCACCATCCAGGACGGCTGGAGGGGCGACGACGAGCGCGTCCGCCGCTTCCTGCGCCAGGTCTTCCAGGGCGGCTGCCGCCGCTTCAATATCGGCCTCTCGCCCGATAACGACGCCTATCACTACAACCACCTCCACTTCGACATGGGCCGCGGCCCTTATTGCCGGTGACCCCTGCGCAAGCAGGGAGTCATGCCAGCGTAATTGAGGAGGTGCGGATGTCCCCCGGACATCCGCAGCCCTGTCCGGGGAACAGGGCGACCTCTCAATGGCAACCAAGCACGCTCGTCACCGTCCCGGCGGCTACGGATTCAGCTTGGACCCCAGCCTTCGCTGGGGTGACGTGATGGGGTTCGCTGGGGTGACGTTTCCAAGTTTGCCCTGCTAAGGGTGCCCCCATGACCGACCCCAAACCGCCCAAGCGCGTCTTCCAGCCGGCCCGCGAGGACGCCGAGACCGCCGCCCAGACCACGCTCTCGCCGCAGACCTCGGACTCCGCCTACCGGCTCGCCTTCCAGGACCTGGATTTCCTGCTCCGCGAGGATCTGCGGCCGGTCCGCTTCCAGCTCGAATTGCTGAAGCCCGAATTGCTGCTCGACGAGGCGAAGATCGCTTCGACCTTCGTCTTCTACGGCTCGGCGCGCATCCCCGAGCCCGCGAGCGCCGACGCCCTGATCGCCGCCGCCGCCACCGACAGCCAGCGCCGCACCGCCGAGCGGCTCAAAGCCAACAGCAAATATTACGACGTCTCGCGCCGGCTCGCCCGCCTCGCCAGCCGGGTCGAGCCCGACGACGACGGCCAGCGCCATTTCGTCGTCTGCTCGGGCGGCGGCCCCTCGATCATGGAGGCGGCAAATCGCGGCGCCCGCGACGAGGGGCGCGAGTCGATCGGCCTCAACATCGTGCTGCCGCACGAGCAGATGCCCAATCCCTATGTGACGCCGAGCCTGAGCTTCCAGTTCCACTATTTCGCGCTTCGCAAGATGCATTTCCTGCTCCGCGCGCGCGCGGTCGCGGTCTTCCCGGGCGGCTTCGGCACGTTCGACGAAGCGTTCGAATTGCTGACCCTGATCCAGACCGGGAAGGTGAAGCCGATCCCGATCGTCTTCTTCGGCCGCGAGTTCTGGGAGCGGGTGATCGATTTCGAGGCGCTCGCCGACGAAGGCGTGATCTCGCCCGACGACCTCAAGCTCTTCACCTATTGCGAGAGCGCCGAGGAGGCCTGGGACCATGTCTGCGCGCACTATGCCGGAATCGCCGAAGACCCCTGCGAGAGCTGACGCGGCCCGACTGCCCTAGTGCGGCGCCGGCGCCGCGGCGTTCGCGGCGGGCGCGGCTTCGTTGCCCGCCGCTTCGTTGCCCTCGGCCGCATTGCCTTCGGCCGGGGCGGCGGCGGGCGGCGGCGGCAGGGTGAGCGTGCCGCCATGCTGGTTGAGGAAGAGGAGCAGGTCGGCGCGCTCCTGCGGGTCGCTGAGGCCCGCGAAGGTCATCTTGGTGCCGGCCGCGAAGGTGCGTGGGGACCGCAGCCATGCGCTCATCGACTCCCAGTCCCAATTGCCGCCATGGGCGCTGAGCGGAGCCGAATAGGAATAGCCCGCGCGCCGGGCGATCGGGCCGCCCATCGAGCCCCACAGATTCGGGCCGGTGCCGTTGGCGCCGCCCTGATCGGCATTGTGGCAGGCGGTGCATTTGCGGAAAGCCGCGGCGCCGCGGCCCGCGTCCGCGGTCTGCAGGAAGTGCGCGATCGGCTGCTCGGCGGCGGCGGCGCCATGGCCCTCCTGCACGACCCCGGCGATCGGATAGCCCATCGGTTCGGGCCGCTCCTCCTTGAACATCTCGTGGCTGACCAGGGTGGCGCCGAGCAGGACGATGCCCGCGCCCAGCACCCATCCCGCAATCGTGTTGAACCGATCGTCCATCTGCGCCTTGGCCTTTCGAGGAGCCCTGATTGGCGCCCCCTTTATGCGGGCCGCGCGCGCGGGGCAAGCCGCACAAGCGGCGGCCGCCGCTCGATCCGCGCCGCCGATTCGGCGGCTTTTCGGCGCCGCGACTTACCCCCGTTATCCTCATTATCCACAGGCTGATTCCGCTTTTACCGGCGGAACTTTCATGACAGCAATGTGCCGTGGCCGAGACAATCTTCCGGCAACGGAGGGTAGCCTTCCCAGCCACAGCCCAAGCGGACATCGGGCCGGTCGCCTTCGGGCGGCAGGCCAGGTGGAAGCGGAAGGCAGGGCGGCTGACGAAGCCGCCGCCAGGCGGAAGCTGCGGGCTTGCCCTTTAGCTAATGCTGAAGCGGCACGCTTCGTAAAGCGCCCACCCGGAACCGACGGCCTTCGGGCACGAGGAACCGGTAAGGCAGGACACCGGACTTCGGTTCAGGACCTGCCCAGGCAAGAGCGGGACTTCGGTCAGCGCGTTGCCGCCGGCGAAAAGGGAGTTTCGGCTTCTGATTTGTCGGGCAGGATCGGGTTTCGGCCCGAGGGCTGCGAAACGGCGGGAACCCAGAGTTTCGGCTCATGGACTTGTCAGGCGGAACCAGGGCTTCGGCCCTGGATCCTGCGGCAAGCGGAACCGAAGGCTTCGGCCGGAGGAACCGCCAAAGCGGGAAGAGGGGCTTCGGCTCTGAATCTGCCAGAAGGCGAACCGCCAGGGCTTCGGCCCTGACGGGGAGCCCGCGGGGAAACCGGATTGAGCTGCGGCTCCTTTCGGACTCCGGAGGAAGCGGTGCCGGGGCTTGCCCTGGTGTCCGCCACTCGAAACCGCCCGGCGCGAAGGGCCTCGCCTTCCAGGCAAGATCCGACGCGAAGGGACAGTGGGGGCTGGCCGCAAGGTCAGCCCCCATTATTTTGAGTTCCGCAGACAGTCCATCGAGACCCCGCCGCGAAGCGTCGGCGCGGAGCCCGTCGCGCCGCCGCCCCGCTTCATGGCAGATGGGTTGAACGCAACGTTTCGGGCGCGATAGGTTTGCGCCGGCGCGGGGGAGGCGCCCAGCATGTTCTCACGCGACCGGTCCGCACCCAGCCCCGCCGCCAGGGCCCCCCGCAACGGCGCGCCGGGCCTTTCCTTCATCGGCCCCGAATTGGTGGTCAGCGGCGACGTCGCCACCGACGCCCAGCTCCATGTCGACGGCCGCATCGAGGGCAACGTCAAATGCGCCCAGCTCATCCAGGGCGTTGCCGGCGTGATCGCGGGCAATATCGACGCCGACGAGGCGCGGCTTGCCGGCACCGTCGAGGGCATTGTCGTCGCGCGCACCCTGATCGTCGAGGCCTCGGCCCGGATCCTGGGCGACGTCGCCTACGAGACGGTCAGCATCGATGCCGGCGCCCAGATCGAGGGCCGCCTCGCCCGCCGCGGCGCCTTGCGCCTCGACGAGGAGCTGCCGCTGATCGCCACCCCGGTCTCCTTCTCGCCGGCGCGGCCCGCCGAGGCCGACGCGAGCGCCCTGTTCGCTCTCGCCGATCCGCGCGCCGCCCGGACCGACCGCTAGGGCGGACCTCCGTGAGCCGCCACACAGCGGAGATCGCCTGGGAGTCCGACGGCGATTTCACGTCGGGCAAATATAGCCGCCGGCACCAATGGCGCTTCGACGGCGGCGCGGTCGTCGCCGGCTCGTCCTCGCCGACGGTGGTGCCCGAGCCGATGTCCGATCCGGCCGCGGTCGATCCCGAGGAGGCGCTGACAGCCTCGGCCGCGTCCT
>DASQFO010000298.1:0-2225 GCA_035633095.1 Allosphingosinicella sp.
GATCGGCGGTCGCGTCACCATCCAGATCGTCGAGGCCGTTCCGGCCCGTCGCGCGGCGCAGGCGCGGGCGGCCGCGGCGGCGATCGCCGATTTGCCCGGCGTGCTTTCGGTGCGGCCGGTGCCCGAGGCCGAGATCCAGGCCCTGCTCGAGCCGTGGCTCGGCACCGGCAGCCTCGAGGCGGAGCTGCCGGTCCCCGCCTTGATCGACGTCGACCTGACGCCCGAGGGCCATCGCGCGCTCGACGGCCTCAGGCGGGCGGTCGCCGCCGCCGCGCCCGGCGCCCGGGTCGACGACAACGGTCAGTGGCTCGCGCCTTTGGCTTCGCTGATCGGCGCGCTGAAATGGCTCGCCGCGGGCCTCGTCCTGCTCATGGTCGGGGCGACCGCCGCCACCGTCGTGCTCGCCGCCCGCGCCGCGCTCGACCTCCACCGCGCCACGATCGAGGTGCTTCACTTGATGGGCGCGACCGACGTCCAGGTCGCGCGCCTCTTCCAGCGCCGGATCGCGCTCGATGCCTTGTTCGGCGGCCTGATCGGCTTCATCCTCGCCGCCCTGGTCTTGATCGGGATCGGCGAGCGCGTCTCCGCCTTGGGCTCGGAGCTGCTCGGATCGGCGGCGGTGCCGGCGCCGGCCTGGGGGATTTTGGTCGGATTGCCCCTGTTCGGCGTTCTCCTCGCCATGCTGGTCGCCCGGCTGACGATCCTCAGAGCCCTGGGGCGGATGCTGTGATCCGCTTCCTGTTCCGCGCGATCGCCTTCCTGGCGCTGGTCTACGTGCTCGGCTATGCGGCCTTCGCGGTGCTGCTTCCAAAGCCGGCGGGGGACGAGCGGACCGACGCGATCGTGGTGCTGACCGGAGGCTCGGGCCGGCTCGACCGCGGCTTCGAGCTGATGGAGCGCGGCCTGGCCCGCCGCATGCTGATCTCGGGCGTCGCGCGGACGGTGCGGCCCGAAGACCTGATCCACGTCTATCGCGTCGATCCGCGCCTGTTCCAATGCTGCATCTCCCTGGGCCGCGAATCGTTCGACACCCGCTCCAACGCCGACGAGGTGGCGCGCTGGCTCGAGCGGCGGCGCTTCGGCTCGATCCGCCTCGTCACCAACGACCTCCACATGCCGCGCGCGCGTTACGAGCTTCGAAAGCGCCTCGGCAGCGGGGTCAGGATCGTCTCGGACGCCGTGCCGACCGAGCCCGGCTTCCGGGCGATCTTCGTCGAATATAACAAATATCTGCTCGGCCGGGCCGCCGACCTCGTCGGCATCTGATGGCCGCGCTGCGCTCGCTCCTCTTCGCCATCGTCTTCTACGTCGGGTCCGCCCCGTTCGTCCTTCTCGCTTTCCCGGCCAGCCTGATCGGCACGGGCGCCGTCCGCGCCTGCGCGCACGGCTGGTGCCGCTTCCACCGCTGGTGCGCGCGCGCCCTGCTCGGCATCGGCAGCCGGATCGAAGGCACGCCGCCCTCCGGTTCGGCCCTGGTCGCGGTCAAGCACCAGTCGATGTACGAGACGCTCGAAATCTTCCTGATGCTCGATGATCCGGCGCTCGTTTTGAAGCGCGAGCTCCTGAAAATCCCGCTCTGGGGCTGGGTCGTAAAGCGTTACGGGGCCATTCCGATCGCTCGCTCGGGCGGCGCGGCGGCGCTGAGGCAGATGATGCGCGCGGCCGAAGCGGCGATCGCCGAAAACCGGCCCATCGTCATCTTCCCCGAAGGAACGCGGGTCGCGCCGGGCGAGCGGCCCCCGCTCAAATCGGGCTTCGCGGGGCTTTACCGAGCCTTCAACCTGCCCGTCGTTCCGGTCGCGGTCGACAGCGGCCGGCTCTGGCCTCGTCAGGGCTTCGTCAAGCGGCCGGGAATCGTCACCTTCCGCTTCGGCGAGTCGATCCCGCCCGGCCTCAAGCGCGACGCGATCGAAGCCGCGGTCCACGCCGCGATCAACGCGCTGGAAGGCGAAGCATGACGCCCGAGCTGGGGCTGATCGAGGGCTTTTTCGGAAAAGCCTGGAGCTGGATCGACCGCGCCGCCGCCGTCCGCTTCCTCGCTCCTCACGGCTACCTTTTTTATCTCTACGCGCCAAAAGGCGACGCTTATTTGCGCCGGCGCTGGCAAGAGCCTCATCCCGAGGCCGACCTTGCCGACCTCGCCGCCTTCCGCGAGATCTGCCGCGCCGAGGGCGTCCGCTTCGGCGTCGGCCTGAGCCCGTTCGAGCTCCATTTGCGTCCCGAAC
>DASQFO010000299.1:0-7166 GCA_035633095.1 Allosphingosinicella sp.
GGGAAAGACCACCCTTTCCGGGCATCTCGCCGTGCAGGCGCAGCGGGTCGGCTACGGCCCGGTCTGCCTGATCGACATCGACCCGCAGGGCTCGCTCGCCGATTGGTGGAACGAGCGCGAGGACGACATGCCCGCCTTCGCGCAGACCACGGTCGCGCGATTGGGCGCCGACCTCGAAGTGCTCCGCCAGCAGGGCTTCCGGCTCGCCGTCGTCGACACCCCGCCCGCCATCACAATGGCTATCCAGTCGGTCATCCAGGTCGCCGAGCTGGTCGTCATCCCGACCCGCCCGAGCCCGCACGACCTTCGCGCCGTCGGCGCCACCGTCGATCTTTGCGAGCGCGCGGGAAAGCCGCTCATCTTCGTCGTCAACGGCGCCACGCCCAAGGCCAAGATCACCTTCGAGGCCGCGGTCGCCTTGTCGCAGCACGGCACGGTCGCCCCGGTCACGCTCCATCACCGCACCGATTTCGCCGCCTCGATGATCGACGGCCGCACGGTGATGGAATGCGATCCCAATTCGAGGTCGGCCCGCGAGGTCGCCGAGCTGTGGGACTATATCGCCGACCGGCTCGAAAAGAATTTCCGCCGCACGATCTTCTCCGCTCCGGGGCAGGTCCCGCATTCGCTCTCGCAGCGTCCCGCGCCCGGCTTCGGCCGGCGGGTCGTCGGACAGTGAGGGAGGGCGCGATGATCAACGATGCACGCAACTTCGCCTCCTTGTCCTCCGGCCTGCTCGCCCGCAAGGGCGCGGCCAAGCCGGCGATGCGGCCGCAGGGCTTCACCGGGTTCGAGGATCTCGGCTGGAACGACATGGGCCACGATCCCGCGGCCGAGAACGGCAACGAGGGCGACCTGCCCGAGCATGTCCCGAGCTCGATCGCCGCTCTGACTCCGGCGCCCAAGCTCGCGAAAGCGGAAGGGCCCGCCGAGCCTGTCTTGAACGGCGTCGAAGCGACCGAAGAGCCCGAGGTGGTCGCGCAGCAGCGCGCCATCGCCGAGAGTTTTCCGGCGGAGGCCGAGATCGAGGCCGAAATCGAGGCCGAAGTCGAGATCGAGGCCGAAGTCGAGGCCGAGGCCGAGACCGAAATCGAGGCCGAGATCGAGATCGAAGAGCCCGAGGTCCAGGCCCCGGCCGAGATCGTGGCTTTGCCCAGGCGCGAGGCTCCGGCCGTCGCGAACGGGCGCAGGTTCGCTTTCACGCTCAGGATCGACGCCGCGCGCCACCTGCGCTTGCGGCTCGCCTCCGCGGTGACCGGCCGCTCGGCGCAGCAGATCGTGACCGGCGCCCTCGATGCCCTGCTCGAATCCATCCCCGAAGTCGAAGCGCTGGCCGAGCGGGTTCCCCCCGCCAAGGCGAAGCGAAGCTGAACCGCGAAAAGGCTTGAGACCATGAACAGGACCGTCTTCAAGATCGCCGCCTCGACCGTGATCATCGCCATGACCATGGTCGCATGCACCGCGCAGTCGGACGCGATGCGCCGGATCGGCTCGGTCTCGCGTGCCGACTCGCGGTCTGATCGCCAGGCGGCGGATCTCCACGCTTTGGCCACCGCCGCGCTCCAGCAGGGCCAGCTCAGCCGCGCGACCGACCTGATCGAGCAGGCGGTCGCCCTGTCGCCGCGCGACGTCGGCTACCGCCTCTTGCTCGCCGATGCCTATCTCAAGAACGGGCGCTTCGATTCGGCGCGCGCCACCTATGCCGATGTGGTCGCGCTCGATCCCGCCAATGTCCGCGCCGGCCTCAGCATCGCCCTGATCCAGATCGCGCAGGGCCGTCCGCAGTCCGCGGCCACGCGCCTCAACGATCTCGAAGGCCGGGCGCCTGCCGCCGATGTCGGCCTCGCTTACGCGCTGGCCGGCCGGACCGACCGGGCGATCGCCCTGCTCGAATCCGCCGCGCGCTCGCCCTCGGCGACGCCGCGCACCCGCCAGAACCTCGCTCTGGCCTACGCGATGGCGGGCGACTGGCGCCGCGCCCGCGCGATCGCCGCCCAGGATGTCTCGCCCGCCGATCTCGACGCGCGCATGCAGCAATGGGCCGCCTTCGCGCGCCCCGACACCGGCGACGTCCAGGTCGCGACCCTGCTCGGCGTGACGCCGGGCCAGGATCCGGGCCAGCCGACCCGCCTCGCGCTCGCGCCCGCCGCCGACGCGCCGCTCCAGGCCTTCGCCGAAGCCGCGCCGATCGAAGCGCCGATCCAATCGAACGCCGAGTTCGCGGCGGCGAGCGCGCCCGCCGCGCCGGAAGCGCCGGTTGAAATTGCCGCCGCCGAAGCGGTTCCGGCCGAAGCCCCGGCTTTCTGGGTGCCGACCGCCCAGTCCTACCAGCCCGCGCCCGAGGCGGCGGTCCCGGCCGCCGTGGCCGAGGAGGACGGGCCCGCGCCCGAGGCCCCGGCCGTGCCGCGCGAAACCCAGGTCCGCTACGCCGCGGCCGCCCGCACCCTGGTTCAGCCGCGCCCGGACGCGATCCGCGCCGCCGCGCCCGCGGCGCTGCCGGTCCCGCTCTTCCAGCGCGCCCGGCCCGTCGTCCGCTCCGGCAACGCGCCCGTAGTCGTGCAATTGGGCGCGTTCATCAGTGAAGCCAATGCCGAGCGCGCCTGGGTCCAGCATGCGCGCCGCTACAACCTCCAGGACCGACGCCCGCTGACCACGACGATCAATATCAACGGCCGCAATATGCACCGCGTCTCGGTTTCGGGCTTTGCCTCCGCCGTCGACGCCCAGCGCCTGTGCGGCTCGATCAAGTCGCAAGGCGGCGTCTGCTTCGTGCGGGCCCAGGCCGGCGACGCCTCGATCCGATGGGCCGCGCGCTACGCGCCGAGCCGGCGCCGCGCCGTCTGATCGATCGATCCTCAGGACCTTCGGGTCCCCTCTGGAAGGGCGGCGGGTCGGCCAAGTTCCCGCCGCCCTTTTTATTCCTATTCCTCCCTGTCCGCGAAGCGGATGGGGAGGGGGACCATGCGAAGCATGGTGGAGGGGTCAGCGGAGCCAGATTGCCCCTCCACCGTCCTACGGACGGTCCCCCTCCCCACGCCTTCGGCGCAGGGAGGATCAGGCGCGCCGCGCCCGGGTCAGCAGATCGAGGCAGGCCATACGGACCGCGACGCCGAGCTCGACCTGCTCGAGGATCGCCGAGCGCTCCGGATCGTCGGCCAGCTCGCCCTCGATCTCGACGCCGCGGTTCATCGGCCCGGGATGCATGACGACTGCGTCCGGCGCGAATGCGTCGAGCCGCGCCCGGGTCAGGCCGTAGCGGGCGTGATAGTCCTGGAGCGTGTCGGGGAACGCCTCCTCCATCCGCTCGCGCTGGATCCTCAGCATCATCACCACGTCGGCGCCCGCGATGCCCTCGTCGAAATCGGTGAATCGCGGCAATGACGTCTGCGTGGGCAGCAACTCTTCGGGCCCGACCAGCCGCACCTCGGCGCCGAGCAAAGGCAGCGCCCGCATGTTCGATCCCGCCACCCGGCTGTGCAGGATGTCGCCGCAGATCGCGACCTTGAGCCCCGCGATCCGCCCGCACCGCCGCTTCATGGTCAGCGCGTCGAGCAGGGCCTGGGTCGGATGCTCGCCGGTGCCGTCGCCGGCGTTGATCACCGGGCAATCCATCAATTCGGCGACCTCGGCCGCCGCCCCGTCGGCCTCATGGCGGATGACGAGGATATCGGGCCGCATCGCGTTCAGGGTCATGGCGGTGTCGATCAGGCTTTCGCCCTTGCGCACGCTCGACGCCGCCGGATGGAAGCTCGAGACCTGCGCGCCGAGCCTTTTGCCGGCGATTTCGAACGAGAAGAGGGTCCGCGTCGAATTCTCGAAGAAGGCGTTGATCTGGGTCAGCCCGGCGAGCCGCCGATCCTCCTTGCGCGCGCCGCGGTTGAACGCGATCCACGGCTCGGCCTCGTCGAGGATCGCGCGGATGTCGTCGGCGCAAAGCCCCTCGATCCCGAGCAGATGGCGGTGGGGGAAAGGCTGAGGCATCAAAGCCGCGCTGTAGCGGGCGGCCGGCGCCTGCTCAATAGCCGCCGCGGACCGCCGCCGGCGCGCCCGCGGCCTCGCCCGGCTCTCGAGGCTGGCGCTGCGGCGATGCCGCGGCCCGCCGGTCGCGCGACAGATAGACCGGCGCGCGGTTGGGATTGGCGTCCCACGCCTCGATCCGGCGCCTGAGCACCTCGTCCCTGACCAGACCCAGCTGGAGCAGGAAGCGGAGGTTCTCGCGCACCCGTTCCGGCTCGCCGATCTTGAGCACCTCGAGGATCCGGTCGGACTCCGCCTTGCTGGCCTCCAACGCGACTTGGGCCCGGTTGTTGACGTAGGCGAGATAGAGACTGGAAAAGCCGGCGAGCGCCGCCGCGATGACCGCGACCGTCAGCGGATTGGACCAACGCTCGGACATCACGCGTCTCCCAGGACCGAGCGGCATCGCTCGGCCCCAGTCATGCCCGCATGCGGCGCAAATTCAAGCTCGGTCTCGGCCTCAGGTCCTCGGCGCGAGTCCAGTCAGAAGAGGAAAAAGCCGGCGAGCGCTCCCGCCTGGACCGCGATGATCAGGTAAAGTTGGAGCGAGAAAGGCTGTTTGCGCGTCTTGTGCCGGAACAGGCGCCGCGCGAGCAAGGCGCCCGGCGAGCCGCCGATCAGCGCCAGCCCGAGCAGATCGGCTTCCGCGATCCGCCGCGCGCCGGCGATCGCCCTTTGCTTGTCCTGCCAGAAGCGCAGAATCGTCCACAGGTTGAGGAGCGCGAACGCGGCGGCGAGGGCGGGCAGTTGGGGCATGCCCGGTTCTTACGCGGACGCTGCTTACGACATCGTCAACGCGTCGATCGCGCCTTGCAGGATATAGGCGGCGGCCATCTTGTCGACGAGCTCGGCGCGGCGGGCGCGGCTGGCGTCGGCGGCGATCAGGGTGCGGGTCACGGCCAAAGTCGACCAGCGCTCGTCCCAGAGCAGGATCGGCAGGCCGAGCGGCTCCAGATTGCGGGCGAAGGCGCGAACCGACTGGGTGCGCGGCGAATCGCTGCCGTCGAGGTTGAGCGGCAGCCCGATCACGATCCCCGCCGCGCGCTGCGCCGCGATCAGCGCGTTCAGCGCCTCCAGGTCTTTCGCGAATTTGGTGCGGCGGACCAGCCCGGCCGGGGTCGCGATCGTCCACTCGGCGTCGCACAGAGCGGTACCGATCGTCTTGGTGCCGACGTCGAGGCCGAGCAGCCGGCCGCCCTGCGGCAGCGCCTCGCGGAATCCGGCGGTGCCGGCCGCGATCATCGGCGTGCCTCATAGGCCGCCAGCCGGCGCCCCGCGTCGGCGCGGACGTTCGCCCAGAACAGGGCATAATCGTAGACGTGGTAATTGTTGCCGGGCAGCACATAGGGCCCCATCGCCGGCACCGCGTCGTTGGGCCCGATCATAAGGAAGCCGCGCGCATCGCAGCGCGCGCCGACCGCGCCGCGGCGGAATTCGGCCTCGCTGAAATCGTCATTGGGGACGAGCGTGCCCAAATTGCGGGCAGGCGGCGCGGAAGCGCGCTCGGTTCCGGTCAGCGGGTTGGTGCACAGCATCGCCGAGCCTGAGCGCGGGACGCCGCCGGGGCCCGCGCTCGCATCGTAGGCCTCGGTGACCTGGCTTGGATCGGCGGGCTCGGAAAAGCTCTGCCAGGAAAGGATGCAGCGCGCCTCGTCCGGCACCGAGCAGGCGGCGAGGGGAAGGGCCGGCAAATCGGCGGTCACCGACACCGGCCAGCCGGCCAGATAGGCGGCGACGATCCGCCCCGCCTCGGGCGCGCCCCGGATCCGTTCGCGCAGGAGCCGCATCAGATGCAGGCTCCCCTGGCTGTGCGCGGCAAGGATGATCGGCCGGTCCGGCGGCGCCTGGCGCACGAACTCCTCATAGGCCGCGCGCACGTCGCGATAGGCGAAATCGAGCGCGCGCCGGGCATCGTCCTGGCTCGTCAGGAACGCTCCGAACGTCGCTTGCCGGTATTTGGGCGCCCAGATCGCGCCGACGCCGTTGAACGCGCTCGCCTGGCTGCGCACGAACAGCCGCGCCCGGCGCTGCGATTCCTCATCGTCGAGCGGCGCGTTCCAGGCGCTGGATTCGAGGAAGCTGGTCGGGTGGACGAAGAAGACAGACGCCCTGGGCCGGTCCGTCGCCTCGAACCCCACAGGCGTCCAGAGCGCGGGATTGCCGCTCATGTCCGGCCGCGCGATCCACATCGCGTCTTGCCCGTAGCTGCCCCCCGCCGGCAGCGGCACCGCGCGAAACGCCACGCTCGGCACCATCGCCCAGCGCATCAGCTCCTTCTCGAACAGCCGATAGCCGATCGCGCCCGCGATGAAGAGGACGATGAGGATCGCCACGATCCGCAGGAAGCAGCCCGCCGGGCTTGTTCGTTTTCGTGCCACCCCCGCCCTCAAGCGCAAGCGCGCGCCCCATGCAAGCGGTGTTGATGCAGTGCAGCAGGAATGCTAGCCGCCCGCCCATGTCCGTAGACGCCGCCACCGTCCGCCATATCGCCAGGCTCGCCCGCATCGCGGTCAGCGATGCCGAAGTCGAAGCGCTTGCGCCCGAGCTCTCCGGCATATTGGGCTGGATCGAGCAGCTGTCCGAGGTCGACGTCTCCGGCGTCGCGCCGATGACCGCCGTCATCCCCAACGACCTGCGCCTGCGCGACGACGTCGTCACCGACGGCAATCGCCGAGACGAGATCCTCGCCAACGCCCCGCTCGCCGAGCATGGCTTCTTCGCCGTCCCCAAGGTGATCGAGTGAGCGCGCTCACCGACCTCGGCGTCGCCGCGATCCGCGACGGCGTCCGTGATGGCAGCTTCTCCGCCCGCGAGGTCGCCGAAGGCTTCATCGCAAATGTGGAGGCCGCGCGCAGCCTCAACGCCTTCGTCGTCGAGACGCCCGACCATGCGCTGGCCGCCGCCGACGCCGCCGACGCCGCCCGCGCTGCGGGCGCGCTCAAGCCGCTCTCCGGCGTACCGCTCGGCATCAAGGACCTGTTCTGCACCAAGGGGGTCCAGACCACCGCCGGCAGCCGCATTCTCGAAGGCTACGAGCCGGTCTACGAATCCACGGTCACGGCCAATTTGTTCGCGGCCGGCGCCGGCATGCTCGGCAAGCTCAACATGGACGAATTCGCAATGGGCTCGTCGAACGAGAGCAGCGCCTT
>DASQFO010000300.1:0-6177 GCA_035633095.1 Allosphingosinicella sp.
CAGGCCGAAGCGGGCCGGATCCGCGCCGGCACGTTGCGGGTGCTCGCGCCGGCGCTCGGCGCCGGCACGTCGCTCCTGGTTCGCGATCTGACATTGAACGGCGGCGGGGCCGCGTCCGGGGTCGGCACTCTCGAGATCGACACCCCCGGCATCGCGCGGGTCGAGGGTGCGCTGGCGATGACCAACGCGGCGGGCGCGAACGGCATTTCGCTCACCGCCCGGGAACGGATCGAAGTGGCGACACCGACCGGGAGCGTCCGCGTCCGCGACGCGGCCGGCATGCCGGCGGGCGGGCTGCTGCTCGCCTCGAACAATATCTGGATCGCCTCGCAGGCGATCATCGACCGCTTGCGCCTCGACCCCAATTACGCGGCGCGCGACGCCGAGCTTCTCGGCAATGGCGGAATCGAGGCGCCGCGCGGCTATGCCGAGGGCGGCGCGACGGTGCTGGCGACCGGCGGCACCCTGTTCGTCCAGAACAGCGGCCCGCCGTTCAGCCCGGCCTTCGGCGGCGTCACCGTCGGCGCGGGCGGGCTCATCGTCCGGCCGACCGGCGCCGCGCCGGCGAGGGTCACCGCCTTCGGCCGGCGGCTCGATGCGGACGGCAGCGTCACCCTTGCCGCGCCTTTCTTCTTCGAGGTGGATTTCCAGGCCGGCGGCGCCGGCTACACTTTCGGCTCGACCTTCAACACCTGCATCATCGTGACCCGCCAGTGCGGGGCCGGCGGTCCCGCCATCAACCCCCAGGGCCCCGATCCGGTCACCGGGCCGACCGGCGGCTCGGCCGCGATCCAGCTGCCGGGCGCGGCCGAGGAGGAGGATCTGGTCGATACCAGCTTCTCCAACGACCCCCTGATCGAGGAGCCGGTGACGAGCGGCGGGGAATCGAGCCTGTGGGACTGCGACGACGACAATGACGGCGATTGCGATGACCGGCATGATTAGGGCGGCGATCCTTGCGGCTTTGACGCTCGCGGCGGCGGCAGCGCAGGCCGAGCCGGTCGGCGTCCGCCAGAGCTTCCGCATCGGCACCGGCGGCACCGCCTTGTGCACCGCCCAGTCGCAGCTCCGGGACCCGGCGTTCGGCGACATGTTCGACCGCTCCTATTCGATCGTCTGCCGCGACGCCGCGGTCCCGATCGGCCGGCTTTACGTTCTGAGGCTGCGCGGCGGCGATCCGGCAGGGCGGCTGGCCGCGATCCGCTCAGGCCAGGCGACGTGCGAGCCGGGCGAGAGCGCGACGGTTGAAGGGCTCGGGGCGGTCGAGACGCTGTCGTGCCGGCTCACGAGCGGCGGCGTTCCCTACCGCGTCTATCTGCGCCGCGCCGGCCGCGCGCTCTATGTCGCCGAGGGCCTCGCCGGCTATGACAGCGCGCTCCGGCTCGGGCTCCGCAGCCTCATCGCGGACCGCGAGGCGGAGGGCGAAGTCTCGATCGCCACCACCGGCGCCGGCGATCCGGCGGCGTTCGCGCGGGCGCAGGCGGGCACGCTCGATCCGCAGCGGGCGCTGGCCGAGGCCTATCGCCGCAACAATGCCGGATATTATGCCGAGGCTTCCGAATTCTTCGCGGCCCTGCCCCAGCGCGACGCCAGCCCCTCCGGCCGGGCCGAGGCCCTCGCCAACGAAGCGCTGCAGAAGTCCAATCTCGGCCTCTACGACGAGGCGGACGCGCTCTTCGGCCGCGCCGCCGCGACCGCCGGCGCCGATCCGGTGATCGCGCGCCGCTTACGCAACTACCGCGCGATGCACCTGATGAACCGGGGCATGACCGCCGACGCGCTGGCCGAGCTCGACCGGCCGGTGCCGCCCATCGCCGGCTCCGGCTCGGTCCGCGACCTCGTCATCGACCGGTCGACCGCCGGCCGCCTCAGCGCCGAATCGCCGGGCGCGAGCCGGCTGCGCGGCGAGGAAGGCCTGACCGAGGAAGACAAGGCGCAGATCCTCGACGGCCAGGCGCTGCAGCTGCGCGGCACGATCTTCCGCCTCACCGGCCGCGATGCCGAGGCCGCCGAGCCGTTCAACCGCGCCCTGACCGAGCTCGTCGCGATCCGCGGCGGCCGGATCGCGGCGACTTTGTGGCTTCGGGCGCAAATCCATGGCGAGCTCGCCGACCTCGCCGAAGCGCGCGGCGACCAGGCCGAGGCCGAGCGGCAGCACCGGATCGGCATCACCCTGCTCGAAACCAATTATCCCGGCTCTTCCGCCCTGCTCAGCGCGAAGGGGCGGCTCGCGGGCTATTATGCACGCACCGGCCGGACCGAGCCGGCGCTGGCGCTGTTCCGCGACATCGTCACGGCCAGCGCCGAGAGCGGCGACAGCTCGCCCGCGCTGCGCCGTATCCTCGAGCCCTATTTCGAGCTGCTGGTCGCGGCCGACGCGCCGCAAGCGGCGGTCGCCGATTTGTTCGCCGCCAGCCAGATCCTGGTCCGGCCGGGGGTGGCCCAGACCCAGGCCGTGCTGGCGCGCGAGCTTTCCGGCGGCAGCGACGAGGCGGCCAGCCTGTTCCGCCAGTCGGTGACGCTGACCCGCGACATCGAGCGCGGCCGGGTCGAGCTGGCGCGGCTCGAGGCGAGCGACACGGTCACCGCCGCGGGCACGGCCAGGATCGCCGAATTGCGCGCCCTGCTGGCGCAATGGCAGCAGGACCAGGTGGCGACGCAGGCGCGTCTCGCCCAATTCCCGCGCTACCGGGTGGTGTCGAACGGCGCCCTGGCGCTCGCCGACCTCCAGCGCCTGCTCCGCCCCGGCGAAGCCTATTACAAGATGATCGTGGTCGGCGCGCACGCCTATGCGGTCTTCGCCACCGGCGAGGCCGCGCGCGCGTTCCGGATCGGCGCCGCGCCGGCCGAGCTCGATCGCCATGTGGACGGGCTGCGCGCGACCATCTCGGTGGTCGAGAACAGCCGGCAGCTCACTTATCCCTTCGATCTCGAGCTTGCCTTTTCGCTCTACCAGGCGCTGTTCGGGCCGGTCTCGGCCGAAGTTTCCAGCGCCACCCACCTGATCTTCGAGCCTGACGGCGCGATGCTCCGGCTGCCGCCCAATCTGCTGGTTATGGACGGGGCCGGGATCCTTGCCTACCGGGCGCGCCGGGCCGCCAATCCCGATGGCGACTTCGATTTCCGCGGAATCCGCTGGCTCGGGCGCGAGCGCGACATCAGCACCGCCGTCTCCGCGCGCGCCTTCCGCGACGTCCGCCAGGCGCCGCCGTCGCGCGGCCGCGCCGCCTATCTCGGCTTCGGCCAGAACGAGCCGGCGCGCGGCTATCTCCTGCCCGGCGCCGGCGCCGGCACCCGCGGCGCCGGCGCGATGCAGCCCGGCTGCTCCTGGTCGCTCGCCGCCTGGGCAAGGCCGATCTCGGCCAAGGAGCTGGTCAGCGCCGGCGAGGCGGTGGGCGGCGGCCGCCCCGGCCAGGCCGAGATCGTCACCGGCGCGGCCTTCACCGATACGGCGATCACGTCGCGCGAGGACCTCGCCAATTACCGCATCCTCCATTTCGCCACCCACGGCCTGGTCCTGCCGCCCCGCCCCGAATGCCCGGCGCGGCCGGCCCTCCTGACCAGCTTCGGCGGCGAGGGCTCCGACGGCCTTTTGACCTTCGGCGAGATTTTCGACCTCAGGCTCGACGCCGACCTCGTCATCCTCTCCGCCTGCGATACGGCGGGGCGCTCGAGCGCCGCGGCGACCCAGGAAGCGGGATTGAGCGGCCGCGGCGAGTTCGCGCTCGATGGCCTGGTTCGCGCCTTCGTCGGCGCCGGCGGGCGGATCGTCGTCGCCAGCCACTGGCCCGTGCCCGACGATTATGACGCCACTGAGCGGCTGATCTCGGGCCTGTTCGCCGCCCCGCCGGGCACCGGCACGGCCGGCGCCTTGCGCCTCGCCCAATTGGGGCTGATGGACGAGGCCGACACCTCGCACCCTTATTATTGGTCGGGCTTCGCGGTAGTGGGCGACGGCGCCGCGCCGGTGATCCGCCGCGCGGATTGAACCATAACCGTAATGATTCGTTCGGAAGCGGCCTTTGGCTTCTTTGACGAGCGGGTTTATTGAACGACGCGAGGATCTTAGCGGCGGTGATTGCGGGCGGCGTCCTATCGGCGCCGCTCTTCGCACAGCCGCAACCCGACGACCGCCCGATCGTCTCCGACAGCCAGTTCGACGAGGCGCTGCCGACGCTCGACCCGGAGCTCGGCGCGCCGCTCGAGCCGCTCGACCCCAATGCGCCGCCGTTCCCGCCTGTGCCCGGGCCGGTCGAAGACACGCCTTTGGGCGACCCCGCGCTGGCTGAGCCGCTGCCGCCCATTTCCGCGTTCGACCTTCAGCCCGCCGCCGAGGCGGGCGCGGCCGAGGACGGCGCCGAGGAAGCGTCGCGGGTCCGCTACACCCTGGTCGTGGTCGGCATGGAGGAAGCCGAACTCGAGGGCCGCTTCCGCGATCTCTCCGCGCTCGAGGATGCCGAGGGCGAAGCCGTAAACGGCGCAATGATCGCCGCCCGCGCCGAGGAGGACGAGGCGATGGCGGTTCGCCTGCTCCGCTCCGAAGGCTATTATGACGCGGTGGCGAGCTCGGCGATCGAGCAATTGCCCGAGGGGCCGGGGCGGCTGCGCGTCACCATCACCGTCGCCGCCGGCAACCGCTACAGCTTCGGCGCGATCGCGATCGCCGGTCCGGACACCGATCCGCCCGGCCTGCCGCGCACCTTCCTCCCGCTCGCATCGGGCGGGCCGATCCGCGCGATCGACGTCGAGGCGGCCGAGGCGAACGTCATGCTGCGCCTGCCGCAGCAGGGCTATCCCTTCCCCGAGCTCGGCCTGCGCGACATCCTGCTCGATCCCGAGACCCGGCTCGGCGACTACACATTGCCGCTGACGCCGGGGCCGCGCGCGCGCTTCGGCGGCTTCTCCACCGAGGGCGACCTCGCTTTCGACGCGCGCCATGTCGGCGTGCTCTCCCGCTTCCGCCGCGGCGAGCTTTACGACCGCCGCAAGGTCGACGATTTGCGCGAGGCGATGGTCGCGACGCGGCTGTTCAGCACGGTCTCGGCCGAGCCGGTGCTGACCGGCGAGACGGCGCAGGACGGCACCCAATATGTCAACATCCTGGTCCGCCAGGACGCCGGCCCGGCCCGCTCGCTCGACGGCAGCGCCGGATACGGCACGGGCGAGGGCCTCCGGATCGAGGCGGCATGGGAGCACCGCAACCTGCTTCCGCCCGAGGGCGCCCTGCGCATCGCCGCCATCGCCGGCACCGCGGAGCAAAACCTCTCGGTCCGCTTCCGCCGCAACAATTGGGGCCAGCGCGACCGCGCGCTGCTGCTTCAGCTCGACATCGGCGCCCGCGATTTCGAGGCCTTCCAGGGCTATACGGCCCGCCTCTACGGCCTCGTCAGCCGCGAATCGACGCCGATCTGGCAGAAGCGCTGGACCTACGCTTATGGCGCCGAATTGCTCGCCACCAACGAGAACCGCAACGGCACCGCGACGATCTCGCTGAGCGACGCCTATTTCATCGGCGGGCTGATCGGCCAGATCGGCTACGACCGGTCGAACAGCCTGCTCGATCCGACCAGGGGCTTCCGGCTGCTCGCCCGGGTCAATCCCGAGGCCTCGCTGCACGGCGGGGCCGGCATCTACATCCGCAACCTGATCGAGGGCAGCGCTTACTATCCGGTGGGCGAGGATCTCGTCGTCGCGGGCCGGGCCCGCTTCGGCTCGATCTTCGGCATCCCGCGCGACAGCCTCGCGCCGTCGCGGCGCTTCTATGCGGGCGGCGGCGGATCGGTGCGCGGCTTCGGCTTCCAGGAATTGGGGCCGCGCGACCTCAACAACGTGCCCGTGGGCGGCCGCAGCCTCGCCGAGTTCGCCCTCGAGGGCCGCTACCGGTTCGGCGATTACGGCGCGGTCGCCTTCGTCGACGCCGGCCAGGTCTATGAAAGCGAATATCCGAGCTTCTCCTCGATGCGCTTCGGCGTCGGCGTCGGCGGGCGGGTCTACACCAATTTCGGGCCGGTCCGGTTCGACGTGGCGACGCCGATCGGCCGGCGGCCGGGCGAATCGCTGATCAACGTCTACGTCTCGATCGGGCAGGCCTTCTGATGGCGGAGGAGCACATCATCGTCCGCCGCCGTCCAGCCGTCACCGTCGCCAAATGGGCAGGCGTCGTCCTGCTCGGAATCG
>DASQFO010000301.1:0-3126 GCA_035633095.1 Allosphingosinicella sp.
ATCAGCGCGTCGAGATCGGGCAGGCGGCGCAACGCCTCGGAGACGATGGCGTGGGCGAGGCCGCGATCGTCGGCGCGGTCGAGGTCGCGGGCGGCGACGTCGAGCGCCGATTCGAGCGGCTGACCCTTGCGCAGCACCGCGTCGAGCAGGCGCAAGGCGGCGCGGCGCGCGGCCGTTCCCGGCGGATCGGAAATCGGGGGTTTGCTCATCTTGCCTTTCGCCGGTTCGCAGCCGAAATGCGTCGGCGTGACCGCGAATTCAAACACAAAGCGTCCACCGCACGTGAAGCCGCCCGCCTATCTCTCCAAGAGCCCGCCCGTGCCCGAGCCGGGCGAAGCGAAGGAAGTCGAAGAGCATGGCGGCCCCAAGGGCAAGGAGCCGACCCGCTACGGCGATTGGGAGAGCAATGGGCTCTGCCGGGACTTCTAGACGCCCTCGGCCCTCAGCGGCCGCGACAGCAGCCTTCCGACCACCTCGTCCACCGACACCTCATCGGCGAGCAGCGCGCAGACCGCCGCGACGATCGGCATGTCGACGCCGAGCTGCCCGGCCACGCGCTTCAGCACCGGCGCGGTGAAGGCGCCCTCGGCCACGGTCCTCCTGTCGGCGAGCAGGTCGGCGGGCCTGGCGCCTTCGCCGATGCCCTTGCCGAGGCTGAAATTGCGCGAGCTCGTCGAGGAACAGGTAAGAACGAGGTCGCCGAGCCCCGCGAGGCCCGCGAGGGTCTTTGCCCGCGCGCCCTTTGCGAGGCCGAAGCGGGTCATCTCGGCGAAGCCGCGCGAAATCAAGGCCGCGCGGGCGTTCTGGCCGAGCTTCTTCCCCTCGACCACGCCGCAGGCGATGGCGAGCACGTTCTTGACCGCGCCGCCGACCTCGGCGCCGGCGATGTCGTCGGACAGATAGGGCCGGAAAAAGGGCCGGGCGATCCGCGCCACCAGTTCTTCGCCGAGCGCCCGATCTTCGACCGCGAGCGTCACCGCCGTCGGCAGCCCGGCGGCCACCTCGTGCGCGAACGTCGGGCCGGAAAGCACGGCCACCGGCGAACCGGGCTGCACCTCGTGCGCGACCTCGTGCATGAGGAGGCCGGTCGAATCCTCGATGCCCTTGGCGCACAGGACGAGCGGCTTTCCGGACGCCGGCAGGCCGGTCAACACCATGCGCAAATGTTGGGCAGGACTAACAATTAGCAGCGCTTCGCATCCGGCCAGGTCGGCGAGATTCGCCGTTGCGCGGATCGTCTCGCGCAGCGTCACGCCCCGAAGAAAAATGCTGTTCTCATGGCTCGCGTTGATCGCATCGACGACCTCGGGCTCGCG
This sequence comes from Allosphingosinicella sp., assembly GCA_035633095.1. GTDB lineage: Bacteria > Pseudomonadota > Alphaproteobacteria > Sphingomonadales > Sphingomonadaceae > Allosphingosinicella. The sequence goes on from DASQFO010000301.1 coordinate 1,317, forward strand.
CGCCCAGAGCACGACCTCTTCGCCGTCGGCCGCCGCGACCTGGGCGAGCGCGGTGCCCCAGGCGCCGGCGCCGACGACCCCGATTTTCATGGCCCGATCCTCATGCCTTGACGCCGGCGCCGCGCGCCTTCTCGGCCTCGGGATCGAGCGGCCAGCGAGCCCGCGCCGGCGCGTCGAGGCCGTCGGTAAGCCCGGCCTCGAAGCGCAGCGCCCCGGCCCAGGCGATCATCGCCGCATTGTCGGTGCACAGCCACAAAGGGGGCGCGACGAAGGGCAGGCCGTGGCCGGCGGCGAGATCGGTCAGCGCCCTCCGCACCGCTTGGTTGGCCGCGACTCCGCCGGCGACGACCAAGGCGGTGGCGCCGTCGGCCGCCTCGATCGCGCGCGCGGTGCGGTCGACGAAGCAATCCACGACCGCCTGCTGGAAGGAGGCGGCGATGTCGGCCGCGTTGTAAAGGCCCGAATCCCGCGCCCTGAGCACCGCGCTCTTGAGGCCGGCAAAGGAGAAGTGCGGCTCGTCCGAGCCGACCAGCGGACGCGGCAGGGGGACGGCGCTCGGATCGCCCTGCCTGGCGGCCTGCTCCACCGCGGGACCGCCCGGAAAGCCCAGGCCGAGCAATTTGGCGGTCTTGTCGAATGCCTCGCCGGCGGCGTCGTCGATGGTGGTGGCGAGACGACTATAAGCGCCGACGCCGCGCACGAAAAGCAATTGGCAATGACCGCCTGAGACGAGCAGCAGCAAATAGGGGAATTCGAGGTCCGGGTTGCTCAGCATCGGCGACAGCGCATGGCCCTCGAGATGGTTGACCGCGACCAGCGGCTTGTTTGCTGCAAGTGCCAGGCCCTTGGCGGTGACCAGGCCGACGATGACGCCGCCGATCAGGCCGGGGCCCGCGGTCGCCGCGATCGCGTCGACCTCGCGGAGCGCGATCCCCGCCTCGGCGAGCACGCTTTGGATCAGGCCGGGCAATATCTCGACATGGGCGCGCGCGGCAATTTCGGGGACGACGCCGCCATAGGGCCGGTGCGCCTCTTCCTGCCCCGCGAGCCGGTGCGCGAGGATGCGCCGGTCCGACGTCACCAACGCCGCCGCCGTCTCGTCGCAGCTCGATTCGATGCCGAGGATCAGGCTCATCGCGCCTTCCCTGCCACTGTGAGTCCTTGTCCACAATAGCGGCGCCGGCCCGCTCCCCCTCCCAGCCTCCCGATCCAGCGTGACCATGTCGGGAGGCTGGGAGGGGGAGCGGGCTGGAACCGTCCGCCGAACGCCGCTAGCACAAGCGCGCTATGGTGACCCCCGTTCGCATCGGCACGCGCGGATCGCCGCTGGCGCTCGCCCAGGCGCGACTGGTGGCGGAGGCCTTGCGCGCCGCCCACGGCTGGGACGAGGACGCGATCGAGATCGTCCCGATCACAACTTCGGGCGATGCGATCCAGGACCGGCCACTGGCCGAAATCGGCGGCAAGGCGCTCTGGACCAAGGAGCTGGACTCCTGCCTCATCGACGGCCGCACCGATCTTTCGGTCCATTCGATGAAGGACGTCGAGACGATCCGGCCCGACACCCTCGTCATCGCCGCGATGCTCGAGCGGGCCGACCCGCGCGACCGGCTGATCGGCGCGGACAGCATCGCGGCGCTCCCGCCGGGCGCGCGCGTCGGCACGTCCTCGCCGCGGCGGACCGCGCAGCTGCTGAGCCGGCGGCCCGACCTCCAGACCGGGCCGATTCGCGGCAATGTCCAGACCCGCCTCGAAAAGGTCGCCCGCGGCGACTTCGACGCCACCTTGCTGGCCGCGGCCGGGCTCGACC
>DASQFO010000302.1:0-4003 GCA_035633095.1 Allosphingosinicella sp.
TCGCCCGCCCGGGTCACGCGGCCCGAGCGGGTGTCGAGCCGCACGTCGCCGGCGATCAGCTCGGCCGAGGCATGGCCGCTCGAGCGGCGGATCAGCGCGCGCAGGCGGGCGATCAGCTCCTCGGTCTGGAACGGCTTGGCAAGATAATCGTCGGCGCCGGCATCGAGCCCGGCGACCTTGTCGGACCAGCTGTCGCGCGCGGTCAGCACCAAAACGGGGACCTTGATCCCCTCCTTGCGCCAGCGGTCGAGCACGGTGAGGCCGTCCACCTCGGGCAGGCCGAGATCGAGGATGATCGCGTCATAGGTCTCGGTCGAGCCCAGATAATGGCCGTCCTCGCCGTCGGTGGCGAGATCGATCGCATAGCCCGCGCCTTCGAGCGTCGCCCGCAATTGGCGTCCCAGATTCGGTTCGTCCTCGACGATCAGGACCCGCATGTCTTTCCCCTCATGCCTTCACCCTCGCCTCAACCGGCGCGGCGGCGGAAATGTTTCGTGTCGGATATGGGAATAGCAGGGCCGCCCTGCCAGCGCCACGCCTGTCGATCCGCCTATTGCTGGCTGAGGATGCGGCCGGTGCGCGCGTCGACGTCGATCCAGATCACGGCGGAGCCGCGCATATATTTGAGCCGGTAGACGTCCGGGCCGATGCGTTCGGCGCCGATATATTCGCCCCCCGGGACCCGGATCCGCGCGCGAATCTCCGGCAGCGGCAGGGTCCGCCCCTGCTGCATCGCCCGATGCGAGGCGTTCTGGTCGCGACCGCGCTGCAGCCCGCGCGCGTCGGCGAGGGTCGGGGCCGCGGCAAGGCCCGCGGCGGCGAGGAGGAGAAGGAAACGCATATTACGAAAACTCGGTTATTCCCGGAAGCTTGGCTAGACAGATAGGCGCGTGGCATTGAATAGGCCATGAATGCTTTCGTAGGCGTCGCTTAACGTCGGCCGGCCCGCCCAAGGGGAACAAACTATGCGCTTGCTCAAGATCGGCATCGCTGCCGCCCTGATGGGCGCGGGCCTGGTTTCGGTGACCGCGCTCGGGGCCCAGCAGGCGCCTGCGGCGCCTCCGCAGATGGAGCGCGTGCCCGACCGCCAGCCGGGCGAGGGCGACGGCCCCTACCGCCGGCTCGTGATCCGGGGCGCGATGCTGATCGACGGCTCGGGCGCGCCGCCGCGCGGCCCCGTCGACATCGTCATCGCCGGCAACAGGATCGAGAGCATCGCCGGAGCCGGAACCCCGGGCTTGCCGATGGCGCCGGAGCGGCCGCCCCGCGACGCGGACCGCGAGATCGACGGCACGGGAATGTACGTCCTGCCCGGCTTCGTCGACGTCCACGGCCACAATGGCGACCCCGCCAAGGCGCCCAACGCGACCTACGGCTACCGGCTGTGGCTGGCGCACGGCGTCACCAGCGTGCGCGGCGTCTCGCTCTATTTCGGGCCGAACAACATGTCGCTCGGCGACCGCCAGCGCAGCGCCGCCAACATGATCGTCGCGCCCAGGCTGTTCGCCTATATGACGTTGGGCGACGCCTGGAGCGGCGGCGAAGTGACGACGCCTGAGCAGGCGCGCGCCTGGGTGCGCTGGGCGGCGGCCCAAGGCTATGACGGCGTCAAATTCTTCAACGACGTGCCCCCCGCCGTCACACGCGCCGCGATCGAGGAGGCGCGGCGGCTGCATCTGGGCACGGTCGCGCATCTGGGCCAAGGCGGCGTCGCCGAGTTGAACGCCGACGGCGCGGGCGAGATGGGCCTTGGCACCGTCACCCATTTCTATGGCCATTTCGAAGCCCTGCTCCAGGGCCGCCGGGTTCCGGCCTATCCCAATTCCTACAACATGTTCGACGAGCAATGGCGGTTTTCGCAGGTGGCGCGGCTGGCCGACCAGATCGTCGAGCCCGGCGGCCCCGAATGGCGCGCCTATCTGGAGCGGCAGCTCGCGCGCGGGGTCACGTTCAACCCGACATTCAACATCTATTCGGCCGGCCGCGACGTGATGCGGGCGCGCAACGCCGATTGGCACGCGCGTTACACGCTGCCCTCGCTGCAGCGTTTCTTCGCGCCGAGCCGGGTCAATCACGGCTCCTATTTCTGGGATTGGACGACCGCCGACGAGGTGGCGTGGCGGCGCTTCTACGGGCCGTTCATGCGGCTGATCAACGATTACAAGAATATGGGCGGGCGGGTCACGGTGGGCTCGGACCCCGGCTATATCTACCAGACCTGGGGCTTCTCCTACGTCTCCGAACTCGAGATGCTCCAGGAAGCGGGGTTCTCGCCGCTCGAGGTGATCCAGGCCGCCACCATCAACGGCGCCCGCGAAATCTACGCCCCGCGCGGGCAGGAGCCGCCGTTCGGGCTGGTCCGGCCCGGCATGCTGGCCGACCTCGTCATCGTGCCCGGCAACCCGCTCGACAATTTCAAGCTGCTCTACGGAACCGGCCATATGCGCCTCAGCCCCGAGAACCAGCGGGTCGAGCGGGTTGGCGGCGTCCGCTGGACGATCAAGGACGGCATCGTCTACGACGCCCGCGCCCTGCTCGCGAGCGTCGAGCGGATGGTGGCGGAGGCGCGGGCGCGCGAGGGAGCGCAGTAGGTCCTTACAGCGCGAAGTGCCGAAGGAATTCGGGAAGGTTGGGCAGCACGTCGATGGCGCCGTGCAGCAGCACGACGAGCAGCAGGCTGCGCGTCCGCCACCAGAGCGTGCCGAAGAAAAGCCCAACCGGCGACAGCGTCGCGATGGTGAAGGCGGCGACCTGGAGCGGGTCGGCCGACCAGCCGTCGACGCCCGGGCCGCCGCGCAGATAAAGGCCCGGCGCATGCGCCAGCGCGAAGATGAGCGATGCCACCGGAATCGCGCCCCAGGCGGAGCGGATCACCGCCGCGACCCGCGATTGCAGGACCGCGCGATAGAGAAACTCCTCGCACAAGCCGGCTTCGAGCGAAATCCAGATGTACGAGAGCGGCGCGGCCCATAGCAGCGTAATCACGGGCGGATGGAGCGCGGCGATGTTGGCGAGCGACGGGCTGACGATCGAAAGCAGGACCAGGAAGAGCGGGCCGAGAACGAGGAGCACCGGCCAGAAGCCCCGCCGCCCGAGGCCTGAATCGAAGAGCGGGCGCAGCCGGGCGCCGAGCAGGAGCAGCAGTCCGGCGGGCAGCGCCACGTGCACGATCAGCTTGACGGCGAGCACGATCAGGTCCTGCGCCGGGCCGGGCGGCGCGGCGGCGCGCAGCGCGTTCATCCCGGGCCCGAGAAACAGGAAGGCGTAGAGCAGGAGATAGGCGAGGACCGCCGCCAGCTCGACGGGCGGCCTCGCCACCGGCACTTGGGGCGCCGCGCTGCGCCTGGTCAGTGCCCAGGCGATGCCCGAGGCGAGGCCGCCGAACAGCAGCAGCGAAGCGATCGGAAAGACCCAGTCGGCGCCGCGGGCCGCCAGATAGGCGACGGAAGCGGCCCAGAGCAGCGCATAAGCAAGCCAGCAGGACGCAGCGCGTTTCGCCTGGGTCATCGTCCCCTCCCCGATCGATGGCGACCGGACCCTAAGCCCTCCGCGCGGCCTCGACCAGTGCCCGGATCATCCAGCGCCGGACCGCGTCCGCCTCGTCGTCGGCGATCCGGAGCACGTCCCTGAACGCGATCATCGATTCGGTGCCGATGACGAGCGCCAGCGCCTTGACCAGCCGGTCGTGGACCCACGGCGCGAACCCCGACCGGCCGGGGGCGAGCGCCGCCTCGATCAGCGGCGTGCGCCGGTCCCGCCGGGCCGGCGGGCCGTCCGCGCCGCCGCCGAGCCCCTGATGGAGGCTGTGAATCAGCATCGCGCGCAACGCCGGCTCGTTGCCGCGGACCATGTCGGCGACCGCGGCGTCGGCGCGGAGCAGCCGCTCGAGCGGGTCCGCCGAGCCATCGTCGGCGAAGAAGGTCGCGCCGTCGGGCATGGCGAGGTCGAGCGCCGCCTCGGTCAGCAGCGCCTCGACGCCCGGGAAGTAGCGATAGGCGGTGGC